>JAAYWB010000019.1 GCA_012516855.1 Candidatus Cloacimonadota bacterium | reverse complement strand
TCTTTCGCTTTGGTTGAGTCATGATCTTCTCCTTGTCTGGTAGTTTTTTGGTTTAAACCATCAAAACAAAGAGTGGGATCCGGCTCAACCTTTTTCTTCATTAGGCTCACCCTATTTTACACCAACCTTTGAGACAGTACCGGTAACGCAGGCACGCAAATAGTTTTTGACAAAAAAGACAATGGCAGAATAAGTGGCGTAACACACTACAATCCGTATGGAGACAATAATGCACGACGATGTGATCCGATATTTTCTGGAACTGGTGGCAATCGACAGCGAATCACGTGATGAACGCGCCGTGATCGATCGCCTGAAAACCGATCTGGCCGCTTTGGGAGCGGAGGTTTTTGAAGACGACGCCCACACCCCCACTGGAGGCAACGCGGGTAACCTGCATGCCCTGATCCCGGGTCGGGCAGACCAAAAACCCATCCTTTTCTGCGCCCACGCGGATACCGTGAAACCAGGCCTCGGCGTTAAGGCCTTGATCACCGCGGGCCGCATCCACACAGACGGGACCACCGTTTTGGGTGGAGACGACAAGTCCGGCCTGGCCGAGATCGTCATGGGCATCAAGGATGTGATGGAGAGCGGGGAAGAACACGCGCCCATCGAGGTTTTGGTCACGGTTTCAGAAGAGGTCGGCCTTCTGGGGGCCAAACATTTTGACAAAAGCAAGCTGCGCGCGGCTTTTGGCTATGCTCTGGACGCCCATCGGGTTGGTGACCTGGTAGTGGGAGCGCCGGCCCAGAACTCAATCCGGATGGTGATCACGGGCAAGGAAGCGCACGCGGGAGTGGAACCCGAAAAAGGGATCAACGCCATCCGCGTGGCCGCCGAAGCCGTTGCTGCCATGCCTTTAGGCCGCATCGACAATGAAACCACTTGCAACGTGGGCATCATCTCAGGCGGCAAAGCGACCAACATTGTCCCCAACTGCGTGGAACTTAAAGGCGAGGCACGCAGCCACAATCCCCAAAAGCTGGAACAGGTTACCGCCAATATCCGGCACGCTGCCGAAAGCGCTGTGCAGCGGCACAAATACGAATTTGGAGCGGCCAGCCTGGAGTGGGAATCCAAACAGGAATACGCCTCATTCCGGATTTCCGACAGCGAAGTCGTGGTGCAGCTTGCCCTGGACGCCTTGAAGGATTTGGGGATCAGGGCCGAGGTAACCGTTGGCGGTGGAGGCAGCGATGCCAATATAATCAACGCGGCGGGCCTGCCGATGATCATCTGCGGCACCGGCATGAACAAAGTGCACACAGTTGCCGAAGACATCGAAACGGAAGAACTGAAACGGGGGGCGGCCTTCGTCGCTGCTCTGATCCGCCGCTATTCAAGGAGCTGAGCCATGCTGGACATCACTTTGATCGGATATGGCAAAATGGGGCACATGATCGCCGGCCTTGCCGAGGAGCATGGCTGCAGGGTGCGCTCCATCATCGACCCCGGCCAGGAGGGTTGTGAAAAGGAGATCAGGCCGGAAATCCTGGCTGACGTCTGCATCGATTTCAGCCAGCCGGACACGGCTTTGGCCAACATCCGCCAGGTAGCCGTGGCGGGAAAACACATGGTGGTGGGAACCACAGGCTGGCACAGGCATCTGGATGAAGTGAAGGAACTGGCTGAACGCCACGGCATCGGCATCCTCTGGGGCGCGAATTTCTCCATCGGCATGAACCTCTTTACCCGTGTTATCCAATACGCCACCTCCATCTGTGACAAATTCCCCATGTACGACGTCTGCGGTTGGGAAATGCACCACAACCAAAAGGCGGACAGCCCTTCCGGAACGGCTATCCAGCTTGCAGAAGCAATATTGGAGGAAAGCGGTGTGAAGGATCAGGCTGTTTACGATAAGCTGGACCGGCGCATCCTCAAGAACGAGTTGCACTTCGCAAGCCTTCGCGGCGGAGCGGTGCCGGGAACCCACAGCGTGATTTTCGATTGCGAGACCGACAGCCTGGAATTGACCCACAGAGTGCGTTCCCGCGCCTGTTTTGCCACCGGGGCGCTGCAGGCGGCTCAGTGGATTTCGCTGCGTAAGGGTTTTTACAGTTTCAACCAGATGATGGAAGACCTGCTGTGCTGATCCCTTTTGGCAAGGTCCAGGTCCAGGGCAACGATTTCGTGATGCTGCAGCTTCTGCACACCCGGAATACCTCACTGCCGCTTGACGCTCTGGCCAGGGACATCTGTGACCGCCGCACCGGAGTGGGCGCGGACGGTCTGGTGCTGTTGCTGGCGGATGATGAGGCCGACGCCAGAATGCTGATTTACAACAGCGATGGCAGCCATGCTCTGATGTGCGGTTCCGCCCTGCGCTGCTGCGCTTCCCTTCTGAACAGGCTCACAGGTAAAACGGAGCTGCTCATCGCCACCGACAGCGGTCTCAAAAGCGCAACTGTGCAGGAACGCCAGATCAGCGTCAATCTGGGCAAACCGGTGCTGAAAGAAAAGGACCTGTCCCTGGAAGGGTTCACGGGTTCGGTGGTGGAGGTGGGTAATCTGCATTTTGTCTCGTTTCAGAACAGGCTCGAAGACCAGGAATTGGAAATCGGCCCGCGACTGGAGAGTCATTCCCACTTCCAAGAGGGGGTGAATGTTGAATTCGTGCGGGTTATTTCGTGTCTGGAGATCGAAATGAAGGTTTGGGAACGCGGCGCGGGGGCCACTCAGGCCTGCGGCACCGGCGCCGTGGCCAGCGTTTTTACCGGTATCGGTAAAGGCCTGCTGGACAACGAGGTCTGGGTGAAAATGCCTGGCGGCGAGGTTTGCATCACCCGGCTGGAAAACGGGGAATTTCTACTCGTGGGGACTGTTGAACACACTTTCAGTGGAGTTTACCAATGGAGAATTTAGGCTCGCATCTGCAAAAGCTGCGTGAAGAAAAGGGCATCAGCTACGATAAGGTTTTCGAGGATTTGCGCCTGCGGGAAGACCAGTTGCGGCTGATTGAGGAAAACCGCTATTTTGAGCTGGGGCACTTCGGCTTCGCCAAGGCCATGGTGCATAAATACGCCGGTTACCTGGGGGCCGATCTGGATGAAGTGATGGCAGAATTCAAGGTAATGGTGCCGGAAAACACAAAGAAACAGCCTGTTCGCGGCGGCGGGAGCAAATCCAGCAAGATCATGCTCTCACCCAATCTGCTCTGGCTGCTGGGCATCATCCTGTTTGTGATCGTCTTGGGGGCCATCCTCTGGTATGCCCACAACCAGGGTTGGCTGAAAACCCCGGAGTTTTTGAAACCAGCCGCGGCGGATACCACTGTGGTGAGCAAACCCCGATTGCCGCAGGAAAAGGAACCGAAGGTGGATCCCATGCGTGAAGTGCAGAAAGAGGTTACCAAAGCGGCAGCCATTCCGTCTGTGACTCCTGCCCAGCCCAGCCAGGGGGTCCGCCAGGCCGTGCAGGACAGCACCGACCACATCGGCGAGTTGATGGGCCCTTCTCAGGTTAACGTGGGGCTGGAGTGAATAGCTCCCCGCAGCCCTGAAGCAAAGCCTTTCCACCACTTTCAGCTTGACAAACACACTCCCGGTGAGCATAATATCTGAGATCACAAACATAAATCCAACTGGAGGAATAATGCCAGCTTTCTCAATCAACGAGATCATTGAAATGGCCGTGCAAATCGAACGCAACGGCTATGCCTTTTACCAGGAAGCTACCAAAAGGAAGGACCTGGACGACAAGAGCAGGGAATTCATCGCTTACTTGCGCGACCAGGAACTGGACCACGAAAAGACCTTCATGGCCCTGCGCGACGACGCCGACATGCAGGATCTGGAACTCTCCCAAGACTGGGAAATGGTTTCAGCCTACCTGAAGACCATCGTGGAAGGCAGGATCTTCAACAGCGAGGAATCCGCCATCCGCAAGGCCGCCGGAGCTGCTGACCTGGCTGCCGTGGTGGAAAACGCCATCGCCTTTGAAAAGGACACCTTGCTTTATTTCCACGCGCTCAGCGACAGTATTTCCAACCCCAAGGCCCTCAAGGTCTTGAGGCGCATCATCAACGAAGAAGTGTCGCACATTATGCGGCTTAACGATTTCAAGAAAGGCCTGGCCTGATCCAAGCCGTGTCCACCGCCAAAAAGAAAAGCAGGTTCAGGAGGATTGTCTATTTCCCCCTGGTCCTGCTTTTGGTGCTTTTGATCCTGGTGTACAACCCCGTTTCAGTGAGGTTGATGACCCTCAGCGCGGCTGTTATTTATGGCCTCGATCCGGGCATTTTCTACCGGCTGATCAACACGGAAAGCCGCTTCCGCAGCTTCGCTGTGTCACCGGCCCAAGCCATCGGCCTGGGGCAGGTGCAGGAATCCACCGCCAGTTATGTGCACATGAGCCACAGGCGCGGCATGCTCTATTTTCCACCCTACAACCTCAGCATCTCGGCCCGCTATCTGAACTACCTGCACGGGCGCTTTGGCAACAACTGGACCTTGGTGCTGGCAGCTTACAATTGGGGCGAAAGCAATGTTGGCAGGCGCATGAGCGGCATCAGAATCGATCCAGAAGCCGATTACAGGGAGCGTTTCTCGGACATCCGGGAAACCTATGGATACATCAACAAGATTATGCCCCCTGCAAAAAAGGCTTGACGTGATTGGGCGGTGTAAAATAATTAGAAAAACCATATCTTTCAGGAGTTACTCATGTTGAAAAACCAACAGGGAAGCGTGCTTTTCTGGGTGTTGAGCGCCGTCCTGGCCATAGCTCTGATCGCGATCCTAGCCTTGTCCGGGATGTTTAACCTTGATCCCGAAAAGAACACCGACGATTGTACCACAAACATGAAAAATATCTGGGTGGCAGCCAATGATTATGTTTTGGAAACCCAGCAGGATTTCAACGGTGACCTAAACATGCTGCGCACCACTACCAAACCCGGCAGCAAACAGCCCTACCTCACCGAGGAAAAATACTGCCCTGAACTGCAGGGCGAAAAAACGGAATACCAGGTCTTCGGCAAATACCTCTACGAAGTGATTGACGGAGAAACCAAACACTATTCCGGCATCCTTGTTTTTTGCCCCAACATTGCTGACTTTCCCGCCCATGTTTTGGACAAGGCCTTCTACGACAACATGAGCACCACTAAAATCCAGAATGTGATGATTTCTGATCTGGCTCTGATTGACAGTGCCAAGAAAAGCGCCAAGCAAAGGTCTGAAGAGATTCAGAAGTATCTGAACTACTGGAAAAACACTCCCCACAAGGAATTCAACGCCGCGAACAGCGATCCGGCGCTTGTGCAGTGGAGGCAGTCGCTCGCTCCGGCAGCTCCCAGCCAAAGCAACGTTTTTCCCGAAGATAATTTCATGGAGGAAGCAACTCCGGCCGAAACAGAAACGGAATAAATCTGAACTGACATTGACATTTCCCCGCGGCTGAGGCGGAAGTACCGGTCGCGGGGAGTTTTTTCCACATCTCCAATACCGAGGAATAGCTTTGCGATATCAGGAATTTTTGGACCATATCTATCAAAAGTATTCCGGCAACGTCAAGCTGGAATTGAACAGGATGGAGCGTTTGCTGGAGGAAATGGGCAATCCCCAGGCTGGTCTGCGCGGCTTCCACGTGGCCGGAACCAACGGCAAAGGCAGCGTTTGCGCCACTCTGGAGGCTCTTTGCCTGGCGCACGGGCACAGCACCGGGCTCAACACCTCGCCCCACCTGATCAATTACACCGAGCGTTTCCGCATTAATGGTACAGAACTGCCTTTCGAGAGCATCCTGGCTACTTACCATCGGTTAGAACCTCTGTTCGAAAAGTGGGATGCCTCTTTCTTCGAAATAACTACTGCCATCGCCTTTCAGATTTTCAGCGAGAGCAAGCTCCAGAGCAGCATCATCGAGGTTGGCCTAGGCGGAAGGCTGGATGCCACCAATCTTTTCATCCCTGATGTGGCGGCCATCACCACCATTGGCCTCGACCACGTGAAAACCTTAGGCGGCAGCTTGGAATTGATTGCAGCCGAAAAAGCGGGTATCATCAAATCCGGCGTGCCGCTGGTGCTGGGGCGCATTCCCGCTTCCCCGCGGCGGATCATTCTCAACCGCGCTAAAACCCTGAACGCGCCAGTCTATCTTTCCGGCAGGGATTATTTTAGCCGCGTCACAGCCCGCCGGGTGGACGGGATCCGTTTCGATTACCGTTTTGGGCGCCACACCTACCGGGGCCTGGTCACCAACCTGCTGGGTGAACACCAGGCCGGAAACGTCGCCCTCGCCCTCACGGCTTTCTTTATATATGCCAATGTCATGGGTATAA
Source organism: Candidatus Cloacimonadota bacterium (assembly GCA_012516855.1). Lineage (NCBI taxonomy): Bacteria > Pseudomonadati > Candidatus Cloacimonadota > Candidatus Cloacimonadota bacterium. The sequence goes on along the minus strand of JAAYWB010000019.1, from coordinate 4,513 downwards.
AGGTCTGTGCCAGGAAAGTGCACCACGCCCTGCGAAACATCAACTGGCGCGGCCGAATGCAGGTGCTCAGCACGGCTCCGGTGATCATTGTTGACGGCGCCCACAACGTTCAGGGTGTGAAAGCCATGCTGGATACTCTGCGCCGCGTTTGGCCCCGTCGCCGCTTCCGTTTTCTGGTCTCGATCCTGGCCGATAAGAACTATCCTGAAATGCTCCGACTCATTTGCTTAAACGCCGAAAAGATCTACTTCGCCCAAAACTCTTCCGACCGAGCCGCAACCTTGGCCCAACAAGCAGCTGAGGCCGTCAGGAACGGGGTGGACTACGTCGAGGCAGATTCCGTGGCCAAAGCTTTCCAAATCGCCAGATCGGATCTGAAACCTGACGACATACTGGTCTGTGGCGGTTCGCTCTTCACCGTGGGAGAAGTGCTGAGCGTCTGGAAGAATTGAATCCGCTTTCTCTCATAAGGACCGGATTTTGCCCTTTTTTGCGGATCAACCGGCTATTCAGAAACGGCTTGTATGCCATATCCTCAGCGGGATGGATCAATTCGGACGGGCTTTCCGCCAAATATCTGTTGACACGATTTGCCCGCCGCTGAAAATGAGATTATGAGAGATATCGCCATACTCCTTGCTATATTGCTGGCTCTGGCCGGCTGCGACCTTTTCCGCCTGCGGGATTCCGAACCGCCCGTGGAACAGGCTCCCTGGAATAGCTATCCCACGAACTGGGACCTGTGCCTGCAAAACCTGGAGTATTGCTTTGAAGACAGCCGCAATGCCGTGAAATACGCCGGCCTGTTCACTCAGGATTTCAGTTTCCGCTTCGCCGCGCAGGACGTGAACAACTACAATCTGCCCGCAACCTGGAACGCCGCTCAGGAGCAGGATATGCTGCTCAATCTCTTCAGCCAGTCACCGGGCCTGGAAAACGCGGAGGTCATCCTCACGCCGCAAGACGCCCAGCCGGACGAGATCGGCCCTTCCGAGGCCCGGATCTTCCGACAGTACGAGCTGGTGGGCTTTCCAGCCGTGGCCGGCGCCACGGGCCATTACAAGGGCAACCTTGAGATACAACTGAGAAAATCCGGAGCTTATTGGTACATCAGCAAATGGTTCGACTACCGCACCTTTGCCAACCCCACCTGGGGCAGGATGAAACATGGCTTCTCGCAATAGACTCCTCTTTCTTCCGCTGTTGGCGCTGATCCTGCTGCTTTCAAGCTGCAGGAACCCTTTCCATCCACCTCTCATCGATATTTCCGATGGCTCTCTCCGTTGCGGCACGCCTCTGGATGTATTGCAAAGCCTGGAATTGGCTTACAAAGAACGCAATATCAACATCTACAAGGAGTTGCTTGCCCCGGATTTCCGCTTTGAACTGATTTCCAGCGAGGTGGGCCAGATCGGCATCGATGTAAATGGTGATGGAATTCGCGATTCGTGGTGGGGATATGATCAGGAAGTTCTATACACCGGAAACCTCTTCACCAGCGGCTCCACCGATGGCAGCACTCCCGCTCCGGACGAGCTGACCCTGCGGCTGCAGATTCCCCCGGAAGCCAACTGGGAAAAGGATCCCGAGCTCGGTCACGAGGATTGGGTGGTGATCCCTACGCCCTTTGACCTCAAACTCAGCTTCTATGCTTCCAATTCCATGTTAACAGCCAGCGGCGTTGCCCGCTTCTATCTGAAACCAGCCAACAACCGCTGGTACATCGCCATCTGGAGGGATGAATCGAATCTGTGAGGCCGCCGGGACGCGTCCTGGCCGTGGATTATGGCAGCAAACGGGTAGGTCTGGCGCTTTCAGACCCGCTGCAGCTTTTTGCCAAACCCCTCAAAGTGATTTCCAACAATGGTTTTGCCGGCATCCTGGCTGAAATCCGCTCCACCATCGCGGAGCAGGATGTGGAGCTGCTTATCTGCGGAATCCCTTATGCAATCGAGGGTGGCGACACTCCCAAGACCACTGAGACCAAGGCTTTTCTGGCCAAACTGACGGCCGCGCTGGAGATTCGCGTGCTGCCCTGGGATGAACGCTACTCCACAGACGAGGCGGAGAAGGAACTGATCAAGCTTGGCTACGACTGGAAAAAGCGCCGCCCCATCCAGGATGCCATGGCTGCCGCCATGATCCTCAGAAGCTATCTGGAAACCCTGTGAAGATACCTCCCCGTCTTGATAAACTCCTGCGCTGGCTGCCGCCAGCCCTCATCCTGGCCCTTGTTCTGAGCTTGCTTGGTGCCCTCTTTCTACCCATGAGGTCAGACCAGATCGCCATCCGCATCAAAGCTGGCGACAACGCCGCCACCATCGGCCAAAGGCTAAAGGAAAGCGGGATCATCCGCAGCGCCCGGCTTTTCAGGTTCATGGCCTCCCTGCGCGGAACCGACCGGCGCCTGATCGCCGGAACCTATTCCCTGGGCGGCAACCACAGCCTTTACGCAACCTTGAGGCTGCTCGAAAAAGGCAACGTCAGCGCCGTGAAGATCACTTTCCCGGAGGGGCTGTCCCTGTACAAAACCTTGCAGCGGATCGAGCGCAGCGGCCTGGCCAGCTACGATGAGCTGGAAAAACTGGCAACCGATTCCCTCTTTGTGGAAAAGCTCACAGGTTTCCGGGCACCTTCGCTGGAGGGATGGCTCTATCCCGAGACCTATTTTTTCCCTCCCGACGTGAATCCGGAGGAAATCCTGAGCCAGATGACAGAGCAGTTTTTCAGCCGGATGCGCGCCGCGCGGATCGATCCTTTCCATACGGACAATTTCTATCAAGTGCTTATTCAGGCCAGTATCGTGGAAAAGGAAAGCAGTTTTGCGGACGAACGGCCCTTGGTCGCCAGCGTTATCCGCAACCGCCTGGAAGCCGGGATGAGGCTGGAATCGTGCCCCACAGTGGATTACGTGCTTGAGCGCCAGGGCGTGAAGAAAACCGTGCTTTCCCTCCAGGATACCCAAATCCAATCGCCTTATAATACTTACCGCAATTTCGGCCTGCCCCCGGGCCCCATCTGCAATCCCTCCGTATCCTCCCTCAAAGCCGTATTGGAACCGGCTCAGACGGATTATTTCTTCTTTGTGGCAGACCGCAAGGGGCGCAATGACTTTTCCGCCACTGCGGCCGAACACATGCGCAAAGCCGCTGCCTACAAGCGCGCCGAGTGGGAATAAAGCCTTTATAAAACAAAAACCCCGGTGCTGGAACCGGGGTATCAAGTGGCTGGGATGGAAGGATTTGAACCCTCACATACGGATCCAGAGTCCGCTGTCCTACCATTAGACGACATCCCATCTGAAAGTATGAAGATGGCTGGGCAGGGAGGATTCGAACCCCCGGATGGCAGGACCAAAACCTGCTGCCTTACCGCTTGGCGACTGCCCATTTCAATATCTGGCGGAGAGGGAGGGATTCGAACCCTCGGAGGGCTTTTGACCCTCACACGCTTAGCAGGCGTGCACCTTCAGCCAGCTCGGTCACCTCTCCCTTTTGGGGATCACACTATGTTTTATGGCGGAGGATGAGGGATTCGAACCCCCATGGGCAGAACCCGGCGGTTTTCAAGACCGCTGCCTTACCAATTAGGACTAATCCTCCCCAATAAGTTCTGTCCTTGAATCTGAAGGCGGGATTTTTGTCAATCACTTTCTTTGCATCGCCGGCGCAAAGCAATCTCCGGCAGCTAATCCCAAATTTGGCAAGCGTAAACTCCTGCGCTGGAGCAGGGTTATGGGAATCATCTATGGCTTTGTGATGGAGCCGCTAACCAGCCTCATCTTCAGTGCCAATCGAAGATGGAATCCATATCTGTGCAGGGATTTCTGCTCCCAATCATGTGGCGGAAGCAGCGAAAGGGGGATTGGCGGAAAGAAAAAATGGTGGGCCCAGAGGGAGTCGAACCCCCGACCGTCCGGTTATGAGCCGGAAGCTCTACCAACTGAGCTATAGGCCCCTCATTATTGTCTTGCACTTACATTTTTAGACCTGCATTTTGTCAAGCAAAATCGCCGGACGGGCTTTGCGAAAAGCATTTATGTCCTGGCAGGGAAAAAATACTTTACAAAAGCGGGGGGACGGGTTATCTTGTTATTCAAGGAAAAATGAAGATGAGAAAGCTGATCATATACGTCGCCTTACTTACTTGCGTCGGCCTGGGTGCCACCAAATACGCGGGGGAGATTTTCCAGCTCAGCCCCGGAGTGTTAAACCAGGCCATGGGTAACACCGGCCTCACCTGGAACGGCAGCCTTTCCGCCGGATGGTGGAATCCAGCCCTGCTGGCCACTTCATCCCAGGGAGGAGCGGAGCTGATGCGCAGCGAGAACTTTGAAGGCCTGCTGCAGCAAAACCAGTTTGCCCTCAGCCTGGGCGGAAAGACCCGCAGCGCCATCCTTGTCAGCCATATAGGTATCGACAAGATCAAACTAACCCGCCTGGAAAACGAAGCCGACTCGCTCAGCAACTCCAACCGCCCCGTGGTCTGGAAGACCGTGAGCAACAACGATGTG
>JAAYWB010000018.1 GCA_012516855.1 Candidatus Cloacimonadota bacterium | reverse complement strand
TTTTTTGGACGCGGGTTCGATACCCGCCACCTCCACCACTATAATAAAAAGGCTCCCGATGGGAGCCTTTTTTGTGCTGGATCAGCAGCGAATCAATGGTATCAGGATATCGTGTTGGAACCTTTCCCAAGTTAGTTGATAGTCACCACCTATTCAGAAACAGGGACCAACTCCGCTGAATTAGTGGCTATTACGTTGTTGCCACCATATAATTTCACACACGCAACAGGATTGACACCTGAATCCAAGACAGCAATTTCCAAAGTAACCCTTACGCTCTGCGGATACAGTTTAAATATCGCTCCTGTAAGATAATCCACAGCCCAACCGAATACACTACCTAAATTCAATATGCTTATCATATTGAAATCTTGCGAAATAGCCATTGTTTTCGATTTGTAGCCGTCCAACGAGATTTCAATAGTATAATGTGTTTTTCTTTTTAACTCGACAGTAGTTGGTGTGGTACCTTCAGCGACTATAGCACCGTATGCATTCCTTACAACAAACGACGCGTTGGGTGTGCTTTCGATCGTCACTGGATCCGTTGTTCCGGTAAATATTGTCGCGCAGCCGGAAAGCAGCAAGACAGCTACCAAAATCAGTACATAGCCGATATTCTTCATTTGTACTCCTTTCATTAAATTCGGGAATGATCCCTTTTTTTTGTTATGAGTCACCAATGTTGGAAAAATCCAACTTATCGGACCTCCATTTGTTTGAGGGCATCTTGATCCCTCGTTACGCATGATCTATGTAAGGCCAGGCGGCCATGTATGCCAGTTTATAAGGTGTCAGCGACTTCTTCCTCATGGCCTTGGGCAAGATAGTTGTTCAGGTCCTGCATGTTGTACGTGAGCCTGTTTTCGGCCATCAGGGAGTCGAGAGTGCTCTGCACCTGGGGAATCAGGTCGTAGTTGTAGCCGTAATAGAGGGCCAGTTGGGCAAGGTCGATCTCGTTGGGGAAGGCCAGCAGCAGTTTTCTCATGTAACGGGGAAAATAGCGCGGATATTCCGTGGCCATGGTGTTCAGCACATAACTGTTGTAGATGCGAATGGCGTCCTGGTGGGGCAGGATGTTTTTATCCACAAATTCGTCCAGCTTGGCGATCTGGCCGGTGCCGGCATAGTAGTGCACCCAAAACTCCGTGAGGCGGAGTTCACCGTCGATGAATCTTTTGGCTTTGTCGGCATAGGCAAGGGCTTTTTCAAACTTACCGGCTCGTGAAAATTCCAAAGCAGCGCGGGCAAAACCGGAACCGTAGTTGGTGATGAGACGCGTCATGTTTTCGTCTTTGAAAACTCGTTCGTCGTCGATGGAGCGGTACTGGTAAACCTTGTCGATGTTGGTGAGCAGACGGGGCAGGTCCACAGCCTCCCTTCTTGTTTTGGAGCGGATGTGGGTTACACGTGAGACCATCCCTTCGCTGCGCAGGTATTCATCGAAACCCACGTTGGATTCGCAGGTGACGGCAAAATAGATGGGACGCTTGCCGAAATTGTCTTCAACGATCTGGAGAACGGAGAAATCGGAGGCGCGGATGGGCATGAAATCTCCGGTTTGATTGCTTTCCTCGCGGCTTTGGGCGTATTTCATGGTGAACTTCTGCTCTCCCTGGGGATCACCGGCGTCAAATGTGACGTATTTCCTGGCCAGATAGGGTATGTAGCCTCCGGCCCTGTCGTCCAGGGAATTGATCTCTTCCTCGCTCCAACTGATGTTCACGCCTTCCTGGTCACGCAGTTGGCGCACATACCAGGATGTGTTGAGCAGGGAGAGGTTGGCAATGGTGACGTCTTTGCGGATGCCCTTCAGGCGGGTTCTTTTGTACTCCGCCGCTTTGGCAATGGCGGCCCGGGAAGCTTCGGTGGGGAAGATGTCACGGGTTTGGTGATGGTATTCCTTGGCATAAGGGTCCTTCACGGTCTGGGCATACCAAAGGGGATAGGTGTCGTTGTCGCCGTTGGTGAAGATGATGGCGTTGTCCTCAACTGAATTGAGGAAGTTCACGCCGTAATCGAGGGCAATAAATTCGCGGGAACGGTCATGTTCCCTGTACTGCACGGCCATGTTGAGCAGGGGCAGGAGCAGCATCAAAGCCACCACTGCCGTTCGGAGCGCCTTGTTCTTGAAAAGGCTTAGCAGGGCCAGCGCGCCGATGCCCATCCAAATCGCCCACATATTGTAAGCCATCACGAAAAAGTAATCGCGGTCACGCACCTCTTCGTCGGAAAGGTTCATCACAAAGACCATCAGCAGCGTTACACAGAAGATGATAGCCAAAAGGTAGAAGAAGCTGTGTTTGTTTTTCCGGTAGTGGAAAACGGCGCCGAAGAGACCCAGGAAAGCCACGTACAGGCCGGCAAAGATGTTCACAACGATGTCGGGCAGCTTGGTGGTGCGCACCACTGCGTCCTGTTTGAACCACTGCCAACCGAAGTAGCGCAGGAAATGGAAGCCCATCTGGTGCTTCACGAAAGCGCCGCGGCGGTCGAACATCGAGGTTTCGGTTTCCGCTTTGTACTGCTTGCGCTGGATGTATTCCTGAAAGCGCTGGGTGGTGCTGGGATCGCCGAGGTTGATGAAAGGCTTGTCGGCAGCGCGGATTGGTATGTAGATGTGGGAGGAAATCCCCACCACCGCCAGCAGGATGCTCAGTATCCAAATGCGGCGGTCAAAGACTTTGTGCAGTTCCACCACCATCAGCACTATGATGCAGAGCATCAGGCCGATCTGGTCCATGGAATCCATGCCCACGCTTTTTCCTATTGCGCCGAAAACGAGGTAACTGAGAATCAGGGCAAAGCCGTAACCGAAGAATTTATACCAGAAGGAGCTTGATTTGGTTCCCTGCGCCAAAAGTGGATAGACCACGATGAAAAGGATGGCTGGCGCTATCTGTAGCGCTGTCTGGTGCACGCCAAAGCCCAGGAAGAAGAGGTAAACGATCAGCAGCAGCACATTCTGATGGCGGAACTCCCTCGAGTGCTGAACCCACCAGAGCGTAAGCCAGATGATGATGGTGACGAAGAAGGCCAGCCCGGAATAGACCTCGGCTTCCACAGCGTTCATCCAGAAGGTGAAGGAAAAGGCGGTGAGCAGGGCTGCCACCACGCCGGCGAACATGGCTTCCCAATCCTTGATCCGGAACATGCTGGTGAGCTGAACCGTGATCAAATAGGTGAACATCACGGCAAAAGCACTGTATAGGCCGGAGATGAAAGCCGCGATCCAGGCGTGGTAGAAAATTCCACCAAGCAGTATTGCCATGGCCCGCCCGAATATTATGTAGAAAGGGTTTCCAGGAGGATGGGGCACACCCAGGCTGCTGATGCAGGTGGCGTATTCGCCGCTGTCCCAAAAGGAGGTGGTGCGGGCCTGGGTGAGCAGATAAACGATGAGGGCGATGGCAAAAACCGCCCAGGCCACGATGAGGTTGGTTTTGGGATTTTGCAGGGGCTGAGGACGGAACTGGAAGTCATTCATCACCACCGCTTTGGTGGGAACCTGATACTCAGGCTTTTCCTTTTTGGATGCTTCGCTTTTCTGAATCTGCCGCTTGATATGGCGGACGTCAACTTTTCTTTTATTCATGGGTGTAAACTCCGTGTCAGTCTTTGAGGCCGGCCTTGGCGTAGCTGACGATGATCTGCTTTTGCGCGATGAAGAAGATTATCAGGATGGGGAGGATGCTGAAGGTGGAGGCTGCCATCAGCAGGGTCGTCTGGGTGGACGCCTCCTGGTTGAAGTAGCTCAATCCCACCTGCAAGACCCGCAGTTCTGGCCGGTCCGTCATCACCAAAGGCCACATGAAGCTGTTCCAGCTGCCGATCAGGGAAAAGACGGCAGCGGTAGCGATTACGCCCTTGGAGAGAGGCAGGATGATGCGCGTGAGCATCCCGAAGGTGCTGCAGCCATCAATGGAAGCGGCGTCGAAGAGTTCCTGGGGCAGCGATTTGAAGTGCTGGCGGAAGAGAAAGATGGTGAAGATGTTTACGCACCAGGGAATGATCAGGGCGTTGTAGGTATCCAGCCAGTTGAACTTATCCAGCATTATGTAGGATGAGATGATATAGATCGGCTCCGGCACCATCATCATGCTCAGGAAAAGGTAAAAGATAAAATCCTTGCCCTTGAAATCCAGGCGGGCAAAGGCGTAGGCAGCCAGCACCGAAGTGACCAGCACCCCCGCCAAGGTTACGATGGATACGAAGATGGTGTTCGCGAAATAGGTAGCAAAGGGCACTTTATTAAAGGCCTTCACGTAGTTTTCGAAGTGGAAGCTGGGTTTCTTGCGTATCAGCTTCACCTCTTTGGCAGGAACCTCTTTATATTCTTCATATTCTTTGGATATCTGGCCTTCGGCATCCAGAACGTGGATCACGGCTCTTTGGCCTTTGGTTTCCACCAGGACCACCTTGTGCTCGGTGCCTCCATCTTTCCAAACGTGGTATTCTTCCTTGGGGATGAAGATGGAGTCGTTTTTGTTGAATTCGTTCTGGGTCATCAGCGAAGTAGAAAGCATCCAGATGAAGGGCACGATCATCGTGAAACCGAAGATGATCAGAAACAGGTAGATCAGGGTAGTGGTCAGGGTGTTTCTCATCTTGGTCTCCTCAGTAATTAACCTTCGATTCCAGACGGCGCTGCAATAGGGTAAGGCCCAGGATCACAATGAAAAGGATAATGGCGGCAGCGCTGGCATAGCCCATGTCAAGCTTGTCGAAGCCCTTTTCGTAGATGTAATAAACGATGAGCTTGGTGGTGCCCAGAGGGCCGCCTTTATCCGTCATCATGTAGATCTGGGCGAAGGTCTGGAAGCTTACGATGGTGGTCATCAACAGCACGTAGAAGGTGGTTGGCGAGATCAGGGGAACGGTGATTTTGAAGAACTGGCGCAGCTTTCCGGCTCCGTCGATGGAGGCAGCTTCGTAATAGGCTTTGGAGATATTTTGCAAGCCGGAAAGGTAGATGATGGTGTTGTAGCCAAGGCCTTTCCACACAGTCATGATGATGATGGAAAACAGCGCCAGCGAAGGCCCGCCCATCCAGGCAGGGATGGTTACCCCCATGCTTTCAAAGAGCAGGGTGAAGATGCCCCTGGGTTCCGCCAGCCAAAGCTGCGGCTTCATTCCCAGCCATTGCAGGATGGTATTGGCCAGTCCGGCCTGCTCCGAGAAGATGATTTTCCAAACGATTGAAACCGCCACCAGGGAGGTGACGAAAGGCATGAAATAGATCGTGCGGAAAAACCCGCTCAGCCACTTGATTTGGTTGAGAAGCTGGGCGAAGATCAGCGGCAGCACAATGCTGGCAGGAACCGCGATCAGCACCAGCCAGAGGGTGTTCATCATCGATTGCCAGAACTCCTTGTCGGCAAAGAGACGGCTGTAGTTGGCAAAACCCTGGAACTCGCCGAAATCCGTGACGCCGAACTTGAAGAAGCTGATCACAAAGGACATGATGATGGGAATGAAGCGAAACAGCAACAAAAGCAGCAACGCGGGCAGAAGATAGAGGTAAGGCTCGATCTTGCGCTTGGTTTTCATTTCACCGCCTTGTGGTTAATGTGGTTTCAGGCTTTCAGTTTTTTGTATTCCTCAAAGCCTCGGGAGAAGATGTGCATCGCTTTGCGCAGCTCGGCTTCGTTGAGCACGTAGGCGAGGCGCATTTCGTTGCGTCCCAGTCCCGGAGTGGCATAAAAACCTTCGCCGGGAGCACCCATCACGGTTTCGCCGTCGATCTGGAATTCATCCAGCATCCAGACGATGAACTTTTCACAGTCATCGACGGGCAGCTTCACCAGAATGTAAAATGCGCCCTGGGGCTTGACGCAGACCACGCCGGGAATTTCAATCAGCGCGTTGTAAACGATTTCGCGCCGGGCCTGGTATTCGGCGATGAGGGGGCGGAAAAATTCGTCGCCCAGAGGCACACAGGCCAGAGCGGCCAACTGGTCCACGGTGGGAGGGCAGAGCCTGGCCTGGGCGAATTTGAGGGTGGCGTCCATCAGGGCCTGGTTGCGTGAAACGATACAGCCGATGCGCGCTCCGCAAGCGCTGTAGCGTTTGGAAACACTGTCCACCATCACAGCATGCTCTTCCAGGCCGGGAACGTGCAGGATGCTGGTGTGCTGGCGGCCTTCGTAGATGAATTCGCGGTAAACCTCGTCCGAGATCACAAAAAGGCCGTGCTTCTTGGCCAGCCCGCCCAGGCGGAATATATCTTCGCGCGAATAGACAGTTCCGGTGGGATTGCCGGGATTGCAGATCATGATCGCTTTGGTTTTGGGAGTGATAAGGGCTTCGATGGCTTCATCGCCGGGGAGTTGGAAACCGGTCTCCGCCAAAGTTAGCAGCGGGCGGATGGTGATCCCCGCCATGGTGGCGAAACCGTTGTAATTCGTGTAAAAAGGTTCTGGCACGATTATCTCGTCACCAGCCTCAGCCACCACCATCATGGCAAAGGTAACGGCTTCCGAGCCGGCTGTGGTCACGATGATCTGGTTGTCTTTGAGGGGAATGTTCTGTCTGGCATAGTAGTCCACCAGTCCCTTCCGATATGGATCCAGCCCTTGGGAAGGCCCATAGGCCAGCACCTTTTCCGAGAATGAGTGGTAGGCGTCCAGCATCGGCTGGGGGGTGGGAATATCCGGCTGGCCGATATTGAGTTGATAAACCTTCAGGCCGCGCTGTCTGGCGGCAACAGCGTGCGGCATCAGTTTGCGAATGGGTGAGGCCTGGATGTCCAGCGCCCGTTGCGATAGCTTCATTATCAGTTCCTTTTAGGCTTTTTTCCCATTATTTAGGCACGAGGTCATTTGACAAGGAAAATCTTGTGCCCACTGTCTGGAGGTCCGCCGGGTGGTCAGGCTTTGTTTTTGCTCATTCCGTGGGCGATGATGTCCCTGAACTTGTTCCAAGCCCCTTCCAAGTCAAATTCCCGGCCGCTGATAAGCCATTGGGTGAGAAGGAGATCGACTGTGCCTAAAATGCCCAGGGCGGCAATATCCGGATCCACGTCGCGAATCTTGCCTTGGGCCACGCCCTCTGAAAAGATACCGCTGATATAATTCAGATAATACTGCATTGGATTGTAGGAGGGATTGCGTTTGTAAAAGCCTTCGCTCTGGCGCAATTCAATGATCAGGAAACGGGCGATGTAGGGCTTGTTTTCCACAAGCAGCCTGTGTTCGTGCAGAAAATACCGCAGTTTCTCAAATGGATCGGTTATTTTTTCACTGGCGATCCTGATCAGCTCGATTTCGTCATTTATCGTTTTCTTCATGCACTGAAGCAGCAGGTCATCCTTGTTCTGAAAATAGTTGTACAATGTACCCACTCCGACTTTGGCACGGTTGGCCACATCGGACATAGTTGTTTTGGCGAAGCCTTTCTGGGAAAAAACCTTGATGGCGGAAACCAGGATTTTGAGACGGTAATCCACCGGAGATACAGTTTTTTTACGGGTTTTGGGATAAAGTTGGAGCATGTTTATACCTCATAGTAATTTCTATGAACAAGGTTCGGACACTGTCATTTCTTGTCAAGGCAAATATTCATTGCAGGGATGTATCATCTTTCCAAGCATAAAGATATAGATTGTATCCCTCTTTTGAATCGGGCGGGTCAAGCTGAGCGTAGGAACTTGTTCAGGCGGTCGCCAAACCGCTTTATCCTTGCTCGACGCCAGCCTGTGGCAGTGGAGTAGCTGTATCCTCTGGCCGTTAAGGCCCTTTTCCGGATTCCTGTTGCACCTCCCGCATGATACCCGCATTTGATGCGAGGATTGGGCGGGAGGCATAAGGGAGGGATGGACTCGACCGCTAAGGGTGTAGCAGACAGGACTCCGTGAAGGGTAAGCAGTTACGGCTATATTTTAAAGCTCTCTTTCAAACCGGGATCGGGGCAGCCTTATATCCGCAGGCTAAACTTCCTATCTTTGGTGCCCGTTATCTTGCTTAGATGTCCAATGGGGCGAGGCCCAGCTCGCGCTGCATGGTCTCGATGGCCTTTTGCAGGTTGGGGATTATGGGCACGCCTAGCTGGCGGATCTCGAGTTCCTTTTCATATTCCTTTTCTCCTGCCACCCAGATGCGTTCGTGGCCTGGGCGGCGGAGGGAATTCTGCAGCTCGCGGCAGATGGCGCCGCTGGTCTTTTTGAATTCGTCCAGGTCGGTGAAGAAATCTATGTTGATTGCCAGGAAGAAGTGTCCAAGCTTGTATGGAGCTGGTTTGCCGTCTTCGGTTTTCCCCAGCAGTTGATTCAGGAAACTGCCGTTTTGCAGGGCGGCGCACAGTATCTCCACCATGGTGGAAAGCCCGTAGCCTTTGTGGCTGCCGGCCAGTTCTTCAGTTCCGCCAATGGGCAGCAGGGAGGCGGTTTGTTTCACCAGGTCCACCAGCAGCTTGTTGGTCTCGGTGTGGGAATTTCCCTCCAAGTCGATGGCCCAGCCTGAGGGAGTGGGTTTTTCTTCGCGGGCGAACTGCTCAATTTTGCCGCGCTGGCTGATGGAGGTGGCGGCGTCATAGATGAAGGGGAAATCCAGGTCGGTGGGGGCTCCAAAGCAGATGGGGTTCGTGCCCAGCAGCGGCTGCACGCCGTGGGTGGGGCAAACGGAGGGACGCGCGTTGGTGAAATTGAGGCCGATCATGTCAGCTTCGCAAGCCATTTTGGCATAGTATCCGCAAATACCGAAGTGGGTGCTGTTCCGCACCGCGACGGCCCCGAGACCGAACTGGCGGGCTTTGGAAATCGCGGTTTCCATGGCGCGGAAAGCGATCACGTGGCCCATGCCGTGATTGCCGTCCCAGACGGCGGTCGCGGCCTTGTCGCGCAAAACTTCGATTTTGGTGAGGGGGTTCTGAATCCCGGAGCGGATGCGGTCATAATACATTTTGAGCCGGCCGATCCCGTGCGATTCGATGCCGCGCAGGTCGCTGGCGATGAGGATGTCGGAGCAAATCCTGGCGTCTTCGGCTGGAACTCCGATGCGGATGAAAACCTCTTCCATAAAGGCTTTCAGGGTTTCAACAGGCAGGCGTTTCATGTTGTTTTCTCCTATTTGACTGGCGGCAGCGTCACCGCTTTAAGGGGCGGAAAGCCGTTGAAATTCACAGAGGAATAGCTCTGGGTGTAGGCGCCGGTGGTGAAGATATAGACGCGGTCGCCGGGCTGAGTGGTTTCCGGCATATGGTATTTGTAATGTTCATACATGATGTCCATGCTGTCGCAAGTGGGGCCGGCCATGATGATTTCGTTGGCCAGGCCTTCGCGTTCGAAGAAGATGGGGAACCTGATCGATTCGTCGATGGTCTCGATCAGGCCGCCGAATTTGCCCACATCCAGAAATACCCATTTGTAAAGGTTGTTTTTCGCTTTGGTGGCTATATTCACCACTTCGGCGACAATCACTCCGGAGTCGGCAACCAGCGAACGCCCCGGTTCCATCACCAGTTGCGGGATGTGTTCGCCAAAGTCCTCTTCGATGAAGCGCTTGATCTCGGAGCTGTATTCTTCTATGGAGTAGGTTGGGTCAACATAGCTGGCCGGATAGCCGCCGCCAAGGTTTATCATCTGGAGCTCGATGCCCTCTTCCAGCACGGCGTCAAAGATGTATTTGGCCCGCGCGATGGCGTCATCCCACTGCCCGATGTCACGCTGCTGCGAACCCACGTGGAAAGATACTCCCCAGGGGACGAGGCCCAGTTCCGGGGCTTTGAGGATGAGGTTGTAGATAACGTCCGGATGGGCGCCAAACTTCCTGGAAAGCGGCCAGTCGGCCCCCGTGCCTTCAGTCAGCAGGCGGAAATAGACCTTGGCGCCGGGCGCGTTTTCCGCTATGCGCTGCAGGTCCAGTTCGCTGTCAGTTACGAACATGGGGACGCCATGCTCGTGGAAATAGCGGATGTCCCTGGCCTTTTTTATGGTGTTGCCATAGCTCATTTTTTTGGGGTCGATGCCCAACTGGAGCAGTTGTTCCAGCTCATTCACGGAGGCGACGTCGAAGTTTGAGCCCAGGCCATCCAGCTGGCGGATCACTTCGTTCATCGGATTGGCTTTCACGGCGTAGTAGATTTGCAGGTTGGGAATGCTTTGCTGAAGCTCCAGATATTTGGCTTTGATGATGTCCAGGTCCACGATCAGCACAGGTGTCTCCTGGGTGCCGGCAAATTCGCGGAAACGGGCAAAGCGTTCCGGCTCCATGTAGCGGGCAATATTGAAGCTATACGGCTCTTTGTACATTGGGAAGTCCTCTGTTCAGTTGATGGTGCTCAAAAATCCAGTGGCTTAAAATGTGTCAACCTTTCTTGCCCGGCACAGATGGACCCGGCTCTCGCGGTTGTCAGAAATCTGGACGGCTGTAGCCGGTGCGGGCAAGGCTCATGCGGAATTTTGGGGCGAAGATGCTGCCGGGATTGGCGGTGAGGAAGTCTCTGGCAAATCGCTGCGCTTCATCTTCCTCCGTGCTGAGCTTCAGGCGCAGTAGGGCCGCGTATTCGGCGCTTACGGGGTCCTGCCAGTCATGTTCCAGCAGGTTCAGGGCCTTGTCCGGCTCGGCCAGCAGAATGGCCCATTCCACAGCCAGGATGAGCAGTTCCTCATCGTCCGTGGAGGCAAAAACCGCGGCCAGGGTATCCACGGCGGCGGGATCGCCCAGCAGCATCATCCGGTTAGCGAGATGGAAGCTGTCCAGGTCTTTTCCGCTTAGTTCCAGCACGAACATCATTTGGTAGATGGCGTCGTTCACGTAAACCCCGCCGGGCCAGCGGATAACGTATTCGTTCATCAGGCTGTCCGCGACGTCTGTATTGCCCCGCAGCAGTTCCACGCTGAAGCGCAGGTAGTCGCGGGTTTCCAGGTGTTTGGGCTCGTTCACGCCGTTCAGGATGGTCAGGGCGGTTTCGAAATCCTGATCAATCGCCAGCAGGCGCACTAGGGCCAGGTCGATATTTTGGCGGTCATAGGCGCTGCCGCAGAATCTGCGCGCCTCTTCATACCAGGTTTTGGCGGTGGCGGTGCTTTTGGTCAGGGCGAGGCTGTTTTCCGCCATCAGCTTGCGGGCGTTCAGGTTCACGCCCCTGCGCTGGTAGTTTTTCCGCTCCAGCATCAGCGAATCGGCGATCACGGCCCGCAGCAGGCTGTCCGTTTCCACGTGGCGCCCGGAACGGAAGTGGATGAAAGCCTGACGCAGGCGGTAGTCGTTCCTTTCCAGGGTTTCTGTGCTGATTCCGGCCAGATGCTCAAAAGCGGGCAGCGCCACCTCGTCGTTCAAGGTGGCGTATTGCTGTTCGGCAAAACTCAACAGGCGTTCTGGGGGCAGGTTTTTATACACCTCCAAAGCCTCCGGAGCGCGGTTTTGCGAAAGCAGGGCATTGGCGTAAAGCTCTTTGATGATGTGATTGGCGCTGGTTTCGGCGAATTCCCCGATGGTGGCGATGAGTTCGGGGTCCTCTCTAAGGATGGTTTTGCACTGGTTGTTCACGAAATAGATGTTGGAGGGGTTTTTCTCCAGAAAAGTGAGATATTCTCTCAGCGCCTGCTCGAACCGGCGATAGTTGAGCGCGGCGTTGGCGATTTCCAGCCGGAAAAGGTCAGGATTGCCGCGGCGGGCCCTGGCCTCTTCGTAAAGCCGCAAAACATGGTCATAAAAACCCCGGCGCTCGAAATAGGATGCCAGCAGCCGATAGGTGCTTTCCGAATGGTTCATGCGGGAAAGCTGCGTCTGACCAAGGTTCCAGGCATCGTCTGGCCTGCCCTGCATCACCAGCAGCAGGACTTCCTGTTCCGTGGCCTGATTGGCCGGTAAAATGCGTCGGTATTGGCGGAGCAGGTTTTCCGCCTTGTCCAGTTGCGAGGTTTGGAAATAGATGTTCAGCAGTTGCAGCACGCTGTTGGCGTCGTCGGGGTATTTTTCCAGCACTTGCAGGAAGATCTTTTCCGCTTCCGCGAACTGGCGCTGTCCCAACATCTGGTAGGCCTGCTGGTTGAGGATGTCACGCTCGTTGTACTGTCCCCAAAGCGGTATCAGCACCAGCAGGAAGGCAAGCGGTAGCAGAAAACGCTTCATTCGTTGAGCAGCTTGAGGTATTTGATGATCACCTGCTGGTAGGAAGCCGGGAAGAGGCGGTATGAATCCTCCAGCATGGCTTTGCGGCGCAGGGTGTCATAATCCGTGTTCACGTCCGCACCCCGGATGGTGGGATCGGCGCTCTGGGCCTGGCGGCGTTCGCTCTGGTCGCGTTTGTTGATGCTGCGCTGGGCGTCCAGCAGCCGCGAAATAATGTTTTCCTGACGGTTCAGGATGTCTTGGGAAAGCTGGTTGTTGCGCAGTTGGCGAGAAACAGCCTCCGCTTCCTCGATGATCTTTTTGATGGCGTTGCCCTGTTTCTGGGCTTCGGGATTGTTTTGTAGGGCCCGTTTCAGGTTTTCGGCCAGGCGTTCCTGGTCCGAGGCCAGTTTCTGGATTTGCTGCTGCATCCCGGCATCCATGCGTCCGCCCTGTTGCTGAAGCTGCATCATAAGCTGCTCCGAAAGCATGTTCAAAGCCATCTGTTCCTCACCCATTTGCCCCAGCATCTGCATCAGCGATTGCATCCCGCCTCCGCCTCCGCCGCCGGAAGGGTTGTTCAGGGTCTGCATCAGGTCGTATATCATCAGGTTCAGCCCTTTCTGGATGATTTCCATCTGGGCGGGTATCTGTGCATACTGCATTTCGTTAACGTTAATGAAGACATCGCGGTAGCCGCGGTTGGTGTCGGTGAGGTCGATATAGAATTTCGGCGGCAGGAACATTGTCACCTGGGGAACGCTGAACAGCCGGTTCAGAGAGACCTGCACGCCTTCATACTGGGCGATGAGGTCGTTCACGATGGGGTAGGGGTCGTTTGCATAGCGGCCCCGCAGTTCCTCATGCTGTTTGGAAAAGATAAGCAGTTCGCGGATGGCCTTTTGCATGGCGGAGGTCACTTCCTGCATGCTGCCGCCGCCCATGGATTCTTTCATTTCGCTCAGCCGCCGCGTGTATTGGCGCATCTTTTCCAGGGCCTGGGATTGTGATTGGCCGGACTGGGAACGCTGGTTCTGCTGAAGCTGTTGCTGGCTCTGCCGCATGTTTTTCTGGAGCTGGCCACTCTTCATGTCCTGCTTGAGGTCTTTCATTTCCTGCTTCAGTTGTTTGTCTTTGGCGGGGTCCAGCAGTTTGTCAGCTTCATCTAGGGCCTTTTGCAGGTTGTCTAATTTGTCGCTGATGTTTTCCTGTTCCTGGGCCAGGCGGTCCGTGTTCTGTTTAGGATCGCCGGTCTTGTCCTTCAGGGCGCTTTGCATCTGTTCCATCTCTTTGGATATCTGCAAAGCCTTGTCCAGCGCCTGTTCTTTCTTGATGCTTTCCAGCAGGGCGAGGGTTTGGTCGATTTTCTTGCTGAAATCCTCCATCGAGAATTTCATGTTTTCCATCGCCTTGCGCAGGTCCTCCGGTTTCACGTTCATCAGCGCCTGCTCGAATTTGCTCATCGCCTCACGCAGTTCGTCTGTGCTGATCTCTTCCATCAGTTCCTGGATTTTCTGCATTTTCTGCAGGGTTTCGGAGGAAACCGCGTCGTTGCGCTGCATCTGGTCTATCAAGCGCTGAAAGTCCTGCACCACGTTCTCCACCTGCTCGGTGAGCTGCTGCTGCGTATCCAGCATATGTTCCAGCTGTTTTTTGTCCTCCCAATCCAGTTTGTCATTCTTCATCAGTTCGCGGCGTTTCTGCTCAAAGTCCTTTTGCAGGTCCTTGGCTTCCTTCAGCGTGCTCTGGAGGTCCTGAGTGCTTGACTGGGCCTGGCGTTCGATTTCGCGGTAGATCTCCTCTATGGAGGGGAAACGGGCCTTGAATTTGACGGATTGCGCGCTCTGACGGTCGGGCGAATTGTCCCAAACCTGCGCCCAGTAGGTAACTGTGTCGCCAGGGAGTAGGCCGAAGCCTTTCAGGTCGAGGGTGTGGTCCAGCGTGAAGAGCTTGGAGCCGATGAGGGAACGCAGCGTCGTCTGCTGTGCAGGGCGGTCGTTTATTTGATAGTGGAGGCTCAGCTCACGCAGGCCGAAATCGTCGCTGGCAGTGATGATCAGCGGCAGCAGCAGGCTTTGGTCCAGAAGCACGTCCTCGCCGGGATAGATGATGCGGATTTCCGGGGCGTTGTCCGGTATCACGCTGATGGTTTTTTCTTCCGGCCGGGATTTGCGGCCCAGGGCGTCGGTGAGTTCCAGATACCAGGTTTTGGGTGCAGTAACGGTGATTCTGCCGCTGAAGGAAGTTTCCTCCACCCGCTGCAAGGCCTGGGAAGTTCCGTCGGAAAAGCGCATCACGGCTGTTTCCACGGGGATGTTGGTGCCCAGGGAGATGATGATCTCGCTGTGTTTGTAAGCCTCGATGTTGCCGTAGCTGAGGCTGTCAGAACGGCTGCCGAGGCCCGTGTAGGCAGGATATTTATAGTAAAGCGACCAGCTCCGCGCGAAGGGCTCATCCAGGCAAACGACATTGTAAACAGGGCTGGAGGCCACTTCGTTTTTCACGTAGTATTCGATGCTGTATTCCAGCGCGGGAAAGCTGTAGCTGTTGTCCGTCATTCCCAGTTCGCGCCACTGTTTGTCCCAGCGGTAAAAGAGACGGTGCTTCAGCCGGGTGTCCGGCTCCAAAACCCTGATCACGAGCTGCTGGCCTTTGCCGATGGTCACGTTGCCAGGGCTGAGTTCGACGGTTTTTTTATACTCTATGGCGTCCGCTTTCACCGCCCGGAACTGGTTCAGAGCATAGCGAAACTCGTTCCAGCCGAGGGCCCAAACGCTGCCGATGCCCGCCAGCACAAAGAGGATAAGCCACCACTGGCTGGGCTGGAAAAGCCTGGGGAGGCGGTAGGATGAAGCTTTGAGCCGGCTCTGCGCCTGTCTGGCCAGGGCGTCCAGAACCGGTTCGCTTTCCTTTTGCTGCTTCAGTTCCCAGAGGTTTTGGTAAAGGTCGTCCTCGTGCTCGGTCTGGCGGTCCAGCCAGCGGGCGGCGGAGCGGTTGTCATAAAAACCCCGGATGCCTTTGTAGATGAGGAAAAGGACCAAACCCACCATCAGCGCCCTGAGCGCGTAATTCAGGTAAACCAGCGTCGGCGACTGCGCGGGGGTGTTCAACCATACCAGAAAGTAGGCGTGCAAACCCACAACGAGGCAGAGCAGCGAAATCACCAGCGCCCGCGCCAGTATCCGCAGGTTCAAGCCCCGCTTGAAGTTGTGCAGTTTGCTCAAGAATTCGTTCATTCGACCTTATCCATAACAGAGATCAAATCTGCAGGCGCCGGTTTTCGTCAATCACAATTTGGCCTGGGGGCGTGTTTCATCTCCGCGAAGAAAGGGATTCGCCGTTGGGGCGTTTTTGATTTTTGAACAGACCAAAAAGCCTGTTGGGTCGGAAAAAATGATGTGGAATAGGGTGAATTCATCTCAATTCACATGCGGATGTATTATTCAACGGTCTTTATATGAAAAAGGTGGGCTTAAAGAGCAGTAAGCGTCCGGCAGACGCAGTGCCCTGCCAGCCACGCCCTTAGCGCCTGCGATATTCCCTCTCCCACGCCTCTCGCATGATGCCCGCACCGGACGCGGGAATCATGCGGGAGGCGAAACCAAGGCAAAAGAAAGGGCCTTAACGGCCGGACCACACGCTGGCGTCGAGTGGGGAATCGACGCCAGCAGCAACAATCCCTGTAGTCCAAACTCGCGAGCTCGCTGGATTCCAGTCTCCAACAGCTTCGACGGCAGAAATGAATGATTCTTCCAATGTTTCCTGCCGTCCATGCTCACTGTGTTCGCTGGACGCCAGGCTGAATGGAAAGTAGAAATCTTCGACAACCAATAGTCAAGTTTTGAAAGAGAGCCTGATGATAACATTTTCTATGTGACAAGTCTAAAGAGAAACCTACGTCCCAGTTTCGCACCTTTAGGATTACGATGTTAGGATGATGGATATACTGGCCGTCAGTTTCCGGCTTTATCGTCGAGTTCCAGCCAGCGCTGCAGTTTGGCCTGGTGGTGTTCGCTGAGGTTTTGCAGGTCGGCGCTGATGCGGGCGTAGTCGAGGTGGGAGAGTTGTTCGGAGGGTGAGTTTAGCGAATCCTCGAGTTCCGAGATGCGGGTTTCGAGGCTTTCTATTTCCTGGGTGAGGAGCTTCAGTTCTCGCTGTTCGTTGTAGCTAAGTCCTTTCTGGGTGCGTTTGGGGCGCTGGAGTGTGGTTTTGGCGGCCTGGTCAGCCTCCTCCTCGCACTGGAATTTCTTCACCAGGAGGTAATCGGAGTAATTGCCGGGGAATTTGCGGATGGAAGAGCCTTCGAAGATGAAGAGGTAATCCACGCAGCGATCCAGAAAAAAGCGGTCGTGGGAAACGACGAGGAGGCAGCCGGCAAAGGCGTCCAAGTAGTCCTCGAGGATTTCCAGGGTGCGGATGTCGAGGTCGTTGGTGGGTTCATCGAGGATGATGAAATTGGCGCCAAACATAAGGGATTTGAGCAGATAGAGTCGCTTTAGCTCGCCTCCGGAGAGGGAGGAGAGTTTCTGCTGCTGCATTTTGGCGTCGAAGAGGAAGCGCTTCAGCATCTCCGTGGCGGTCACCTTGCTGCCGTCGCGGGTTCTGATCACCTCGGCGAATTGGGCGATGTATTCATAGACGCTGAGGGCGGGGTCAAAGCTCTCATCCTCCTGGCGGTAATAGGAAAAATGGGTGTTCACGCCCACCTTCACGCTGCCGAGGTCCGGCTCCACTTCGCCGACGATTATCTTTAGCAAAGTGGTTTTGCCGCAGCCGTTGGGGCCGATGATGCCGATGCGTTCGCGGGGTTGGAAATTGTGGTCGATATCGGTGAAAAGCTCCTGTGAGCCGTAGCTTTTGCTAAGTCTGTGCAGCTCGAGGATGGTTTTGCCCAGGCGGTCCGTCTGAAAGGAGATGTCGAGCTCAGCGTTGGAGATGAGATAGCTTTTGGAAAGGAGTTCGCGCACCCGGTCAACGTGGTTTTTGGGTTTGGTGGCACGGGCTTTGGCGCCGCGGTTCAGCCAGTCAAGCTCTTTTTTAAGTTGGGCCTGGCGGCGGGTTTCCTTGCGCTGGATGTCGGTGGCGCGGATGAGCTTTCCGCGCACGTAGGCGGAATAGTTGCCCTCGTGGATGTGGCAGCGGCCGTGGTAGATTTCCAGCACGCGGTTGCTGACGGCGTCGAGGAAATAGCGGTCGTGGGTTACGAAGATGACGGTCTTTTTGGTTTCCGCCAGAAAGTCCTGCATCCATTCTATGACGTCCAAATCGAGGTGGTTGGTGGGTTCGTCCAGGATGAGGATGTCCGGTTCGCCCACCAAAACGCGGGCGAGGTCAGCCTTGCGGCGCTGTCCTCCGGAGAGGAAGCCGAGCGGTTTATCAAATTCGGTGAGGCCAAGAACGGTGAGCATGGCCTTGTAGCGGTGTTCCCCGTCGCTTTCGGGGGCAAAGGAAGGAGGCTGAATGTAGTCCAAAACGGCTGTATCGTCAGCCTGAGGGGTTTCCTGGGGCAGATATCCGAGCTTGAGCCCGCCCCGGATGACGATGTTGCCTTCCGTCGGCTCGATTTGGGAAGCGAGAACTTTGAGGAGGGTGGATTTGCCGCAGCCGTTAACACCCACCAGACCAATTTTGTCGCCTGAATGGATGCCGAGGCCGAGACCGGAGAAGATGACCTTGCTGCCTATCTGTTTGGCAAGATTGTCAAGGGTGATCACAACATCTGAAGCCATGATCAGAAAAGCTGGCGTCCCTGAGGCGATTCGAACGCCTGACCTTCACCTTCGGAGGGTGCCACTCTATCCAGCTGAGCTACAGGGACGCGGATACCGATAAACATCGATTTTGAAAGGGGGGAATCTGTCAATCGTTTTGGCCGGGACGGCCGGAGGCGGGGGCGACGAATTCGCTCTTGCCGCAAAGCCAGGAAGCGGCGTTGGGAGCGGCTTGGCGAAGTTCGGAAGCGATGTCGTGGGCAAGGAGGTTTATTTCCCACTGGGCATGTTCGTCACAGCGCAGGCGGATGAGGTGGTAGAGCTCGCGGAGGTTCATTTTCACCAGCACCCTGACGCGGTCGGCATTTAGGCGCGCGTATGCTGAAAGTTCTGGCAGGACCGCGGCCAGGCTATCCCTCAGGCCTTCAACCCGGTCCAAAAGCTCGTCCCAGTGGTCGGCTCGGCCAATGGAGATAATGGCTTCAGGCATCACGCAGAGGCCGGTGGAGGGGTTTTTCTGCTTGATGATGGTGCCTACGCGGTGGCGTTTGAACTGGGCCCAGCAGCTTTCAGACATAGCCAGTTCGAAAGTGAAATCAGCCAGCTCGAAGGCTCGGTGCATCTTGCTCCAGGGGCGGATGTGCGCGAAAACCTTGTTCCAGAGACTTTGTCTGGCTTGGGGGGATAATCCGGAAACCGCTTCCACGCACTGTTCCCAGCTTAGTTGGGTTTGTTCATACACAAGAGCCGCGAGGATGACGCTGTCGGCATCCTGAGGGCTGTCGAGCAAGCGGGCGGATTCCCCTTCCGGAAAATCGTCCTCCGGCACTTTGGATGCCGGGAGCTTAAAAGTCCCCGTGAAAGGTTCCGCCTCCACATGGCGGACCAGGGAGGGGCAGAGTTCTTTGGCAGGTTTCAACAGCTCGGCGTAAAGCTCCCTGGCTTCGTTGAGCGGGTCATTCACCAGGCGCCGGAGCAGGTTTTCCAAGCTGCGGGCGTTGATGGTCATCCCAAGCTGGGTCTTGGTAGCCAGGGGCAGGATATAACGGGCGTCTTCCTTGGCCATGCCCTCCCGGGCGCGGGCCGGCAAATCCGAAATCCTCGACGTATAAAGGGTTTTCAGGGCCTCAAAACTGGCTTGGTATTCAGCGAAGAGGGCGTCCATCACCCGCAAGTATTTGGCTTTCAATTTGGCATGGGCAGGGGCGCTCAGTTCTTCGGGAATCACATAGTCCCTGGAAAAAGTGACGTAACGCTGCGATTTTTCGGTGAAAGAGGCGAAGCGCAGGGTCTCCATGCTCTCGGTGACAAGGCGGGAAACACCGATCACATCGAAGTTGAAGACAGCGTGTTCAGCCACGGAGGCATGGCCCAAATCAAAGACGATGGTCTGGTTCGATTTCCTCGCTTTGGCGACATCTGCCAGCGCTTCCGCCCGCAATTCCGAAACGGATTTGCTGCTGCGGCTGATGCGGGCGTAGGCGGCGGAAATTACTTCGGGAGTGGCAGAATCCCGATCCAGAGAGCGTATCAGGGAGCTGTCGATATTGTAGCCGGCGAGGGTGACCTTCACATTCATCCCCAGATGAGAGCGGTGACGCTGCTGGCGCCGATGCGGTTGGCGCCTGCCTCGATCATGGCCAAAGCCTGTTCACGGGTGCGAATCCCGCCGGAGGCCTTCACGCCGATTTTTGGGCCCACCGTCTCACGCATGAGGCGGACGTTTTCCACCGTTGCCCCGGCGGAGCCGAAACCGGTGGAGGTTTTGATGAATTCTGCACCCGCTTTCTTGGCGTAGAGCGAGCAGGCGATGATCTCTTCCTCCGACAGGAAGCAGGTTTCCAGGATCACCTTGAGCAGAACCCTGTTGCTGCGGCAGAGTTCAGCTATGTTGCGGATGAGTTCGTAGGAATGCAGGATGTGGCCACTTTTAACAGCGCTGAGGTTCTGCACCATGTCCAGTTCCTCGATGCCCGTGTTGATAACGGCCAGGGCCTCCGCGGCCACGGCGTAGGTGTAGCCGGCGCCCAAAGGGAAATTAATCACAGTGCAGGATTTAACGGCGGCGGAAAGGCGTAGCTGGAGAGGATGGGAAAAATGGGAATTGACGCAGACAGAGGCGCATTTGTGGTCGTTGGCGAGGTCGCAAAGCTCGTTCACCTCAGCTTGGGTGGCGTCGGCGCGGAGGAGGGTGGCGTCAATGATGGAGGCGATTCCGGCGGCGGGATCGTAAATCTGGTCTGTCTTGGCAGCGCGGCAAACAGCGCAGCCAAGACAGACGATATGGGCGCCACCGCATTTGCAGGGCGGATTGTCGCCAAAGAGACGCCGGGCGATGGTTTTGATCTGGTTCATGGGGAAACTCCTGTTGGTTTGGCGGTGCTCTCCGCGACCAGTTGGCCGCAGGCTCCGCTGATATCCGCGCCCTTGCTGCGGCGGAGCGTCACGGCCTGGGGCAGGTCGCGCGCGCTTTCCATGAAAGCCTCTATCTCGGCTTCGGTGGGGGCCCGGAACGGCAATGAGGGCACGGGATTATAGGGGATGAAATTAAGCTTGCAGGAAAGGTCGCCGCAGAACTTGCGCAGGGCTTTCAGGTCCTGGGCGGCCATGTTCACATCTGGGATGAGGATGTATTCCAGCGTTATCCTGAAGGGGCTGCGGTGCTGGAAATAGAGCAGGGCTCTCTTCAGAACGGACAGGGGATACCTGTTGTTCACCGGCATCAGTTGGCCGCGCACCTCATCCCGGGTGGAATTGAGCGACACAGCCAGCTTCACTTTGAGGCCTGATTCTGCCAGGCGCTGGATGCCAGGCACGATCCCGCAGGTGGAGACAGTCACGCGGCGCGGGCTGAAAGCCAGGGCGCGTTCGTGCTGGATGAGCGAGACAGCTTCCAAAACGTTGTCCAGGTTGTCCAAAGGCTCGCCCATGCCCATAAAAACGAGGTTGGTAAGGGCGGGCTCGGCCTCGGAAGCGGCCAGAAGCACCTGCTGCACGATTTCGTGGACGGCGAGATCGCGCTTCCTGCCCATTCTGCCGGTGGCGCAGAAGGAGCAGGCGCGGGAACAGCCAACTTGGGTGGAAACACAGAGGGTCTGCTTTTTATCCTGGGGCATCAGCACCATCTCGATTTGGGCGCCATCGGCCAGGACAAGGCGGTATTTGGCGCTGCCGTCCACGGAAAGCTTTTTCTCAGCGACGGCAGGCATCGAAAGGTCAAAAGCCGAAACAAGGGCGGCGCGGAAATCCGAGGCCAAATCAGTCATCAAGGCCGGGTCGAAAACGAATTTGCGGTAAATCCAGTTCAGCAACTGGCGCACCCGATAGGCAGGGAAAGCGGAGCTGAAAAAGCTTTGCAGTTCTTCAGGCCGAATCCCGTACAGGCTGCTCAGCATGGCTCGATATCCGGAACGGAGATAACCTTGAGTTTATTGAAGCTCTCCAGATCGACCTCCGTGAGACTCTGATCCTCGTCTGAAAGATGGATGCGCTTGTTCAGGACGTCGGTTTTGAACACATACAACCGCTTGCCCTTCAGCTCCACGCAGGTTCCGGGGATGGGATAATCCTTGGATTCCTCCAGATAGAAGTCCTCCTCGAAATTGAGGCAGCAGAGCAGACGCCCGCAGGGACCCGAGATTTTGGCCAGGTTGCCGGCCTGGTTTTGGTCCTTGGCCATCTTTATTGTAACCTGGTTGAAGCGCTTGAGGAAATTGCCGCAGCAATACTGAAGGCCGCACATGCCGTAACCGCCCAGACGCTTAGCCTCGTCGCGCCCGGTGGTTTGGTGAAGTTCAATGCGGGTGCGGAAAACGTTGGCAAGCTCGCGCACAAAGACGCGGAAATCAATTCTGCCATCAGCGGTGAAGAAAAAGGTCAGCTTGTTCCCGTCGAACTGGTAAACAGTCTCAATGAGCTTCATTTCAAAGGGATAGCGCAAGAGGATGTCTGCGAAAGTTTGGGCGGCTTTTTCTTCTTCCAGGGGTAGATTGCGGAGTTTCTCAATGTCGATGTCGCTGGCGAGGCGTTTTATCCTGTAAACCCGGCCCGTTTGGGGAATCTGGGCGCTGATCTCCTCTCCGGAAACGCTGAGGTGGGTGACCTGGGCGATGTCCTCGCCGCGCTCCACTTCCACGATAATGAGGTCTTCCGGGTCTATGGGCAGTTTTTGGACGTTCTGATAATAACCAAGACGGCCGGTCCGGAATTCCACCTCCATGTATTCCCGCACGGGCGCCACAGTTTTTTGTTCAGCCACCGAACCTCCCGTGCAGAACGCGGAACAGCTCTGTCTCCGCGGGGCTGAATTCCAGTCCGCGGCGGGCTTTGACCGAGGCAGCAGTGGCACAGAAACGGTCGAAGCGGTAGCGAACCAGTTGGGAAGCCTGTCCCCAGGAAAAATCCGGGATGAAACCCGAAATCAGATTCGGGCCGTAGAGGTTTGAGCCGATGCCGATAACGCAGCCCGTGTTGATGCTGGTGTTAATGCCCAGTTTGGCGTGATCTCCGATCATGGTGCCCAGGAACATGGTGCCGGAATCGACTTTGGAATCGCTGAGGTAGGAATGGAAGCTCACGTTTCCGTAATTGTTCTTAAGGTCGCTGTTATTCGTGTCCGCGCCGAGATTGACCCATTCGCCGATGAAGCTATGCCCCAGAAAACCGTCGTGCTGTTTGTTTGAATAGGCCTGAAAGATGCTGCCTTCCACTTCTCCGCCAATCTTGCAGACCGGGCCGATGGACGTGCCACCATAGATTTTGGCGCCGACGCGAACCAGGGACTTTTTGCCGATGTAGGCCGGGCCAGTGATAACAGCGTTGGCTAGCACCCGAGCGCCTTGGTCGAGCACTATGGGGCCGTCGGAGGCGTCCAGCACCACACCCGGCTTCAGTTCAACCTTTTCGCCTATCCAGATGCCGTAGGGATTGAGTGCGGTGACGCCTGGCTCGGTTTCAAAATAGTTGTCATTGTCGTAGAAAAGCTGCTCGAAATCGAAGCGCAGCAGGCGGTCGTTGTCGTGGATGATGTCACAGAGGTTGCAGTAAAGTTCCAATTCGGAGGGCAGCAACTTGTAACCTTGGCCGGAAAGCTCATCCAGAGCAGGCAGAGCCGGCATCTCCTCCAGCGTGCGCAGAGCAAGGATAACGTCTCCCTGGTGGAGGCAGCTTCCCCGGGGCAGGCTTTTCAGGGTTTCAATGGAAGCCTGGGTCACCTTGAGGCGGGAGTTCACCAGCAGGGTGTTGGCTAGGGCGGGTTGGTTCACCAGCCACTCGGGTTTGCGCTCCCGGTAAAGCCCGGTGAGCAGGGGGTCTGTCCAGACGGCGGTTTCATCGCTGTCATCCAAAAACTGCTGCAACCTTTGGCGCAGCTTGAGGATGCCGCAGCGCAGGTCGCCAACGCTCCGGTTTTGGGCTAGGGGGAAGAAAGCCGCCCTGTATTGGTCGTCAAAAACAATCATGTTCCATACTCCTCAGGATTAGAGTTCCTGCTCGAACTGATCCTGGAAATTGTAACTGGGGGCGAAATTGTAAGAAAGGGAATCGCGCGAGACAACCGGTTCGAAGCCCTCGATGAATATTTCCGGGATTCCGCCGCCCCTCACCACAAAACCGGTGTAGGGATTGACATTCAGATGCACGATCCGGGGCGGCTCCACAAAGGTGTAGCGGGAATCGTTTGCGCTGGGCGTGCGGCCGTTATTGTCGATCTTAATGGCTTTGGTCATGATCGGCCCCCAAATGCTGGCCGCGAGGGCAGTTCCCGTTTTAAGGTTGCGGTTGTCGAAACCGGTCCAGATTCCCAGGGTATAGGCTTTGTTGAAGCCGATGAACCAGGAATCGTTGTTATGGTTGCTGGTGCCGGTCTTGCCGGCGCTGTCCCAATAATAGCCGTTCCGCGAAGAACCACCTGTGCCCGATTGGGCCACCGTTTGCATCATACTGGTCATCAGATATGCCACCTGGGGCGAGCAAACATTGTATTTTTGGGGTTTGATCCGTTCGATGAGCTTGCCGTTCGAATCCTCCACCTTGGTGACGAAGACAGGCGCTGCCCTTTTGCCGTCGTTTGGAAATGTGGTGTAGGCAGCGATCAGGTCAAGCGGGGTCACCTCATAGGCGCCAAGGGCAGCGGTGAGATCTTTAGGATCGGATTTCAGACCAAAGCGGCGGAAAGCGTCACGCACGGCTGGAAGGCCGATATCGTTGGCGCAGCGGACCGCCCAGGTGTTATATGACCACTGCAGGGCTACGCGCATGCGGGTATTGCCGTGATAGGTGCCGCCGGAATTCTTGGGTGACCAGTTGCCGATGATGATGGGGGCGTCCGGCAGAATCTTGGCCGGATGGTAGCCCTTTTCCACCGCGATGGTGTAATAAATCGGTTTGATGGAAGAGCCCGGCTGCCTCCTGGCTTGGGTCATGCGGTTGAATTTGCTGTGCTCGAAACTGCGTCCGCCTATGAGCACCCTCACATAACCAGTTTTGTTCTCGATCAGGGCCAATCCCCCCTGAATGTATTTGGTGTCGATATCCTGGGCGTCTTTGGGAACCGAGGAATAGCGGTTGGGAAAGCGCCCGCTGTTTTCCACCCGGACGAGGTAGGCGTTGAAAAGGGAATCCGCGGCCGATGACATCTCGGAATCCAGGGTGGTGTAAATCTTCAGCCCGCCCTCAAAGAGGCGCTCGGTGCCGTATTTGTTTTCCAGATAGGAGCGCACATGCTCGATGAAGTAATCCGAAGCGAAGCGCGCGTAGCTGCCTCCCCGCTGGGAATTGACAGGCGTGGACAGGGCTTCCCTATACTGTTCCCTCGTTATCTTGCGAGTTTTGAGCATGCGCCCTAAAACGAGGTCACGCCTGTTTTTCGCCCGTTCGGGATGCTTGAAGGGGTCGTAATAGTTGGGCCGCTGGATCATGCCGATGATGAGTGCCGATTCAGGCAGATTCAGGTCTCTGGCGTGTTTGTTGAAATAATACAGCGAAGCCGTCTCCACGCCGTGATTCTGCGAGCCCCAGAAAATCTTGTTCAGGTATATCTCCAGGATTTCGTTCTTGGAGAAAGTGGCCTCGATCTTCAGGGCCAGCACTATCTCGCGCATCTTGCGGGCAATGGTTTTATCAAGAGTAAGAAACATGTTGCGGGCCATCTGCTGGGTGATGGTGCTGGCGCCTTCGGAGAAATCGCCCGTCCTGATATCCGTCACCAGGGCCCCCACAATGCGGATGGGGTCAACCCCTGGATGAAAGTAGAAGCGTTTGTCTTCCGTGGCGATGAGCGCGTCGATCAAATGCGGAGGAAGTTCCTTGAGGGAAACCAGTTTCCGCTTCTCGAAGGCGAAGAGGTAGATCATCCGTCCGCTGCGGTCATATACCTCGCTGCCGGTGTTCAGAGTGTAATTCTTCAGCTCGGCCGTGGGCGGTAGATCGTCCTGGTAATACCAAAGCGCGCCGATGAACACTCCCAGCAAAACGCAAGCGGCGATTCCTACGATCCGCAGGATTTTCCGCCATTTCTCTTTATTGTTTTTAGTCATGCTTACCATTCTTATGTTTTAAAAACCTATCTTTAATTCGCAGCAGTATCCAAGCTGTGAGGATTCCGCTGAGCAAACCTAAAAACAACAGCAATGGTGTCAACACAAAAACTTGCGTGCCCGGCAAAACCACCGTTTGAACCAACACGAGCTGCACAACGTTGTGCGCCACAGCCCCGCAAACGCTCACCCCGTATTCCGTGAAACCCAGGTTCGCGGCAAGGGCTGCCCACATGACGAAAGTGGCGGCAAGGCCTCCGCAAAGTGACAGCAAGGTGGCTGGAGACAAAAGGGTGAAGGTCACGGCTCCGGCGACTAGGGACTTGGTGACGGCCACCACAGACGCTTGCAGCGTTTTTTTTTCAAACAGCAGATACATCACCACGATATTGGAAAGGCCCAGCCGGAGAAAGGGCAGCGGCAACAGGCGCATTATCAGGTTTTCAAAAACATGGATGCTGCAGGCGGTCGCGGTGAGAAAAGCTAACATCAGCAAGGGATTGAGCTTGGGTCTTGTCAATGGGCTCGGACTGGTCGAATTCACAACGTCTCACTCCCCGATCCGCAAATAACGCCTTATCAGGGGTTCTTCGGCTTGCCTCAGTACTGCCAGCGGCCCGTAATAAAGCACCCTGCCCTCATCCAGAAAGAGAACCTGGTCCCCGATGGCCTCCAAGTCACGAGTGTCGTGGGTTATGGTTATGGTGGTGGCCCTCTCCGAGGCTATGATTTGAGTGATATAATAGATGATTTCGCCAGCCGTGATGGGGTCCAAGCCGGAAACGGGTTCGTCAAAAATGATGTATCGGGGGTCGTAAACGAGGGCGCGGGCGATTCCCACCCGCTTGCGCATTCCACCGCTGAGTTCGGCGGGATATTTGTCCATGATGTTTTTCAGGCCAACCACATCCAGGCTTCGCCCCACTTTCTCCTTGATGGCTTCGTAATCCAATTCCTCCCTCTCATACAGAGGCAGGGCCACGTTCTGAAAAACCGTGTAAGAATCAAGCAGGGCAGAACTTTGGAAGACCATGGCGAAATCCTGCCTAACCGAGGAACCCCAGTTTCCGGAATCCCCAAAAACATCTTTGCCGTCAACCTTCACGGTGCCCCCAACCGGATGATAGAGTCCCATCAGGGTCTTGATCAGCACGGTTTTCCCCGAGCCGCTACGTCCCACGATGACAAGGTTTTGGCCGTCTTCCAGCCTGAAGCTTACATCTTTCAGCACTTCCTGCCCTGAGAGGCTTAGAGTGAGGTGTTCAACTTCTATCACGCGATATCCTGAAAGCCACGAAAGCCAGGACAAGTCCAGTAGCGTTGGCCGCGAAATCCCAGACCGAGACTGACCTTTTTGGGATGAGGCATTGGTGCCATTCGTCCAGTCCGGCGGATATCAGCAGGGCGATATAGATAAGCCAAACGTGCCTGGGTTCCACTCCCAGCCTTTGTATGGAGCGGTTGGTGAGCAAACCCAGGATGAGATATATGCCGATATGGGCAAATTTATCCAGACTGATTATTTTTGGAGTGGGCAGATGCCTCCCGGGCAGCGACGAAAGCAGCCAGATGAGCGCCATCCAAAGCAGCGGCGGCCAGATTACGCTTGGGGATAGTTTGCGTTTCCGCTGGGAGTTCGGGCCACTGCCGGCTTCTCGTTCAGGCATTCGTCACTCGTTTTCTTCGTCCAGCAGCGTGATTTCCACCTGTTTGATGCTTTTGCCGTCACTCTCCAGGATTTTGAACATCAGGGTATCTTCAAGTAGATGGGTTTCCCCCGCCGCGGGAACGTGGTTGAACTGGGAAAGCAGATACTCCGCCACGTTGTCATACTCGTCGGTGTCGATGGAGGTGTTGAATTCCTGGTTGAACTGGCGGATGTTGAAGACTCCCCGCGCTCGCCAGGTTTTCGCATCGATTTGCATCAGTTCGGGCGATTCGTCGTGGTCGTATTCATCGTGGATTTCTCCCACGATTTCCTCCAGGATATCCTCAAGGGAAATGATGCCTGAGGTCCCTCCGTATTCATCCACGACAATGGCCATCTGCATCTTCTTGATTTTGAACTGGTTGAGTAGTGCCTGCACTTTCATGTTCTCGGTAACGAACCAGGCGGGACGCATCAGTTCGCTGATGCTTTTTTTCTCGGGAAAGAGCAGCAGGTCTTTGACGTAGATCATCCCCACGATGTCGTCTATCGTTTCGCGGTAAACTGGGATGCGGGAATGGCCGCTGGTGACGATGAGGTCACGCAGTTGGTCCAGGGATTGTTTTACCTCGATCGCCTTGACCTTGACCCGCGGCACATAGATTTCGGTGAGCTTGGCTTCCCGGAAGCGGAAGAGGCCCACCAGCATCTGCTTCTCGTTTTCATCGAGGCTGTGCTTGGAATGCTCGGACTGGATCAGGTTGTGAAACTCCTCCGTGGTCAGCCTGGACATGATGTGCCTGTCAGAACCCTGCTTGCTGGAGAGCAGAAGGCTGAATTTATCTATCAGCCATACAGGCAGATAAAGGATGTAACTAATGAGTTGGAGGGGTAAGCTTACGATTCGGGCAAAATCATTCGCTGTAGCCAAACCCATCAGCTTGGGGATGATTTCGCCGAAGGTGATGATGATCAGGGTGGATGCTATCACCTGTATCGTGACTGTCAGGGAAGTATTGAATCCATATTCTTTGGCAATCTTCAGGGCGATGAGGGCGGTCAGAGACGAAAAGCCCATGTTCACGAATGTATTGCCCAAAAGAACCGTGATCAGAAGCCGCCGGGGCTGCCTCAACAATCTCAGGATTCTTTTCGCGCTTGCCTGTTTGCTGTTTTCCAGCTTCTTCAGGTAAATGCGGGAAAGGGAAAAATAGGCGATCTCGGATCCTGAGAAAAAGGCTGAGAGCAGCAAAAGAATAAATATGACCGGAATCAAAGGTAATATACTACCATCATCCACGTTGCTGTGTACCTTCCATTTTCTTAATGTAGTATTCTTCTTTTGCTTTCATCTGCTTAGAGTCTCCCGCGCGGATGTGGTCATAGCCAAACCCGTGCAGCAGGCCATGGATAAAAATCTCCATCAGTTCCTTGTTTATGCTTTTGGAACCCTTTTGCCGCTGGAGTTGATTTATGTCAATCAGAATATCGCAGATAACCGTGTCGGGTCCTCGTGTTATCCCACCGGGAAGGCCTTCCGTGCCGTTGAAGCAAAGCACGTCTGTCACGGAATCGTCCCCTCGGTAAAGCTGGTTGTATTTGCGGATTTGTTCATCAGTGCAGATTATCAGCCCGACTTCACATTCACCCTGGGGCGATTCCTCAGAGCAGATGATTTCTGCCACCGCCCGCAGTGGTTGGGGGTCCACATTTATATCGGTCTCGTTTTCGAAAGTGAAGGTCAGGAGGCTCAAGGTTGTTTTTCTTCGGGATATTCCAGGCGTTTGCGGAAAACGCTTTCCAGCACCGGGCACATCACTTCCTTGGCGATGGCAAGGTCCTTTATCGTGATAGGCGCTTCGTCGAACTGGCCGTCCCTGATAAGGCGCTGGATGGTGTCGTCTATCAGTTTGGCGATTTCAGCGTCGGTGGCGGCGCTTTTGGATTTGCTGGTTGATTCCACCACGTCCGCCAACATCACCAAAGCGGCTTCCTTGCTCTGGGGCAGGGGGCCCGGATAGCGGAAAGCGTCAAGGTCCTCGACCTTCCCCTGGCGCTGGGCGGCGTCCAGGAAATAACGGATGTAGCTGGTGCCGTGATGCTGCCAGATGATATCTACCACCTCTTTGGGTATGCGGTGCTTTTCCGCCAATACGGCCCCTTCCTTCACGTGGTCGCGAATGATTTCGGCGCTCTCTTCCGGAGTGAACTTGGTGTAGAATTCTGCCGAATCTTCATTGTTCTCCGTGAAAATCTCCGGATTCACGGATTTGCCTATGTCGTGAAAGTAACTCCCCACCCTGGCCAGTGAGGCGTTGGCGCCAATGGCTGCAGCGGCCCGCTCGGCCAGGTTTCCCACCATCAGGCTGTGGTGATATGTTCCCACGGCGTCGGTGGCCAACCTTTTAAGCAGGGGATGGTTGAATTCCTGCAGTTCCATCAGCACCTGTTTGGTCGCCCGGTTCCATTTGCGCTCAAAATAGGTGACCAAGGCCAGGCTGCCTATCACCGAGATGGTTGTGGAAACCAGCGAGTATCCGGTATTCCGGAAAAGGCCTTTCAGTTTTTCCAAAAAGTCACCCCCGGTATAGGAAATCATGGTAAGGGCACCATTGATGAGGTTCACGGAAAGGAAAAGGAATAGCCAGATTTTGATGAAATTGTGTCGTGCCTGGAATCTGTTTATCAAAACCAGGGTTATCAGGGTTGATAACAGCAGCAAAGTCATGCCGGAAGCATCCCAGTTTATAAAGGGCCCCAGCAAAAGAACAGCCCCCACGGTATAGAAATATCCCACAGAGTACCCCAGCAGTACGGCTGCCGGGATTATCGCCAAGGCTAGGGGAATCAGGCTCACCGGCAGGCCCAGAACATCGTTCGTGAGCAGGGCAGCCAGAATTATCACCACAAAACCGGCATTGAGGACAGCCGCCCCGGCGAAGCCGTGTTCTTCCCGCGCGGTTGAAAGCCAGTAATGCGTATTGAAGGCGTAAACGACAACCAAGATGAAGAGCAGCAGCCCCATGAAACCCAGCCACTGCATCAGGGTGGATTTGCGCTCTCCCCGGGCCTGGTACTCCAGGGAAAGGGAGTTCACCTTGTTGATGTCTTCCTGCTTCAGCCTTTGATTGAGGCGGATTATCACCTCGTTTTGCTTTACCATGCCACTCACCCTGTCGATGGAATCAAATATCTGTTTTTTCTGTTCCTCGTAGCTTTCTGTGTCCAGCACCAGATTGGCTTGGATGAGCTTGCTGGCGTTTTTGTCCACCAGCAGTGCCAGGGAAGGCTCCAGCTTTTGCAGGATGAGGCGTTTGGCCTCGGCCAGTTCAAAATAGCGCGCCAGGCTGCGCTGCTGCGTGCCGTTCTCTGTTTCCACACGGATGCTGTCTCCGCTGATGCCTGAGTAAATGCCCGCCTTGTATAAATCCTCGAGCGCGGCTTTAATCCTGGCGTGGGAAGAAGAGATGCGCTGCTTGTCTCCGGTGAACATCAGGACCGGATTGTCCAATAGGAAACCCTGTTGTCTGGCGCTGAGGGCCACTGCTCCGGGGTCGGAACTGTCGGCCGCTTCATATATGAGCGCGAACAGCCGATCCAGGCTGCTGTAGGCCTCAAACTCGACGTCCGGACTCATCCAGTATGACTTTCCCTCCTGGGCCAGTTTGGCGGCATACTCTTCCTGCACCTGTTCCTCGGTCTTGTAAACCGGAAAGTCGAAGGGTGCCAAGATATCGTATTCCGCAATCTGCCCTTCAGTAAACTGAAATTCCGGGTAGGTGTGCCTGCCCGCCTTGGTAAGCTGATAAAGCCCCAAGACGCAGAGTGTGACGATGATGACCAGTAATAGGAACTTTGAGTTCATGGGATTAGTTTTCGCTGCCCGGCATTTCTGTCAAGGGGCATCGCCAGAAGTCTGAAACGCCGTTCGTTCCGCCGCCCGGGGCAGGCCTCTCCGTCACTTGTCCAGCGCTCCATACAGTTCCCTCACATCGCGGATTCTGATCGCCTTCCCCTTTTGCCTAAGCTTCGCGTGTCCGGAAACGAACACTTTTTCATAGCCGAGTTTCGCCGCCTCGTTAACCCGGGCGTCAAGTTGCGAAACCGGCCTTACTTCGCCGTTCAGCCCCACTTCCCCGATGAATACCGATTTTTCGGGCAGGGGCTTGTCTTTGAGGCTGGAGATTATTGCCGCCAATATGGCCAAATCCAGGCCGGGATCGGAAGACCGGATGCCTCCTGCGAGGTTGATGAAAACGTCGCTGGACCTCAGATACAGGGCAAGGTTTTTTTCCAGAATGGCCAGCAGGATGGCCAGCTTTTTCTGCTCTAGCCCCACCACCACACGCTGAGGCGTCCCGTAGTTCGATGTGGTGGCCAAGGATTGGACTTCCACGATGAAGGACCGCGTTCCCTCCATCACGCAGCCGATGGCGGTGCCGTTGTGCTCGCCGTCATTGGAGAGGAAGATGTGGTTTGGATTCGGAACCTCCACTAGGCCCAGGTTGGTCATCTCGAAGATGCCGATTTCGTTGGTGGGCCCAAAGCGGTTCTTCACTGCCCTTAAAATCTTGTATTGCCCGCGCGGTTCACCCTCGAAGTAGAGGACGGTGTCCACCATGTGCTCGATGATTTTGGGCCCCGCCACAAAGCCTTCCTTGGTAACGTGGCCGACCATGAACACCGGCATCCTTAGGATTTTCGCGCTGCGCAGGATGCGGTTGCTGGTCTCGCGCAACTGCGTGATGCTGCCCGGAAGCGAATCCAGGCTTGGCAGGCTCACCGACTGGATGGAATCCACTATCATGATGTCCGGCCGGCTTTCCTCCGCCGCCTTGAGCATCAGTTCCGCGTCGTTGGTGCTGAGCAGCCAGATGTTCTCGCTGCCGATGTTCAGTCTGGTGCTGCGCAGATGGATTTGTTCGGCGCTTTCCTCGCCCGAAACGTAGAGAACTTTTTTACTCTGCTTGCCCATCCATTCCGAAAGCTGAAGCATGAGGGTTGATTTGCCGATGCCCGGCTCACCGCCGATCAGGGCCAGCATTCCGCCCACGATCCCGCCTCCGATCACCAGGTCGAATTCCCGCACTCCCGTGGCGCTGCGGGTTTCGCCGCTGTATTTGAGGTCTTTGATCCGCTCCGGTTTGGGCGCTTGAAGGTCGGAAGCCCCGCCCTTGCTGGCTTTTCCCGTAACCCGCGTGCTCTCTTTCATTGTGCTCCAGCTCCCGCAGGAGGGGCATTTCCCACTCCACTTCGTGGATTCGAAGCCGCAATCCGTGCAAAAAAAGGTGGTCGCCATTTTTTTATCCTCGCTTTGTGGCAATTTTTCCACAACCCAAATTATGGCAAGTTTTTTTTCTGGCCTACGTTTCGGCTTTCAACCCAAATTATAAGTTCTTCCGAAACCATCGCGAGCAGGAAAATTTTTCTTGCTTAATCTATTAGTCTCATTATTATTGTACCCAGAGGTACAAAACAGTATGAAGAACAAGATCGTCGTTTTTGGAACACCAACCTGTTCCTGGTGTAAAAAAGTGAAAGATTATCTGTCTTCCCACGGATTCACCTATAAATACGTCGATGTGGCGAAAAACGAACAGGCACTGCGCGATATGCAGCGCAAAACCGGACAGACGGGCGTGCCTCAGCTCTGGATAAATAATACCGCGGTGGTCGGTTTTGACAAGGATAAGATAAACCGCCTGCTGCATATACAATAAAAAGGAGAATACCATGAAGGTCAATGCTGAACATTTCCACGGATTGATCACAAGGCTTCAGGTGGTTCTGAGCGAGATCGACTATGCTCAGAAAGCGTGTCTGCAGGCTGGGAAAATGGAGTGCCAGCTGCTTAATCATCTTTTTGTGGTGAAGGAACCCGTCAACATGAACGAGCTGGCAAAGGTTCTCAATGTTTCCCACAGCCGCATCACCCGGATTATGGACAATCTGGTGAGCAAAAAGCTCGTGTTGCGCAAACCCTCGGAAAAAGACCGCCGCTGTTGGTTCGCCATCATCACCGACAAGGGCAAAAAGCTGGCTGAAAACAGCCGCCAAACCGTTGTTGACCATCAAAAGAAGATTATCGCCCAAATACCGGAAAAGAACGTGGAAGACGTTTACAAAGCCATGAAAATCTACGTCGAAAAGTATGAGGAAGTGCTGAAAGCCACCACAGCGGAAATTTGATGGGCACAAAAACGACTCTGACCTGGTCTGGAGGCATGGCTTTCGAAGCCGAGGCCGACGGACATCGTCTGGTTTTGGATGCCGATACCGCGTGGGGCGGAAAGGACCTCGGTCCGCGCCCCAAACCCCTGTTGCTCCTGGCCCTGAGCGGTTGCTCCGCAATGGATGTGGTCTCCCTC
Organism: Candidatus Cloacimonadota bacterium; assembly: GCA_012516855.1. Taxonomy (NCBI): domain Bacteria; kingdom Pseudomonadati; phylum Candidatus Cloacimonadota; species Candidatus Cloacimonadota bacterium. The sequence goes on along the minus strand of JAAYWB010000018.1, from coordinate 2,708 downwards.
CTGAAAAAAATGCGGGTGGATGATTTCAAGTTCAGGGTGGATGTGGACGCCGATTCCACCACGGAACAGCCCGTCACCTATCACACCATCAGGGCTGATTTTCGCTTTTGGGGGGATGATCTCCCGCCGGAAAAAGTCATCAAAGCTGTCCGGCTTTCGATGGAGAAATACTGCGGAGTGCACGCTATGCTTGCCAAGGCGGCCAATATCATAGTGAAAACTTTCATTAACGACAAAGAGGTATCACAATGAAAAAACTAACCCTAATGCTGATATTGAGCCTGATCCTGATTGTAGGCTGCCAGGCCGGAGACAAGGCGATCGAGCCCGCTTCGGATGCGGTTAGCGCTCAGGACACCACGAAAACGGCTTACGAGCCGGGAACCTGGATCACGGATTACAAGCTCGCCCTGGGCCTGTCCGAAGAACTCGGTCTTCCTGTTCTCATCAACTTCACCGGCTCCGACTGGTGCCCCTGGTGCTTCAGGCTTCGGGACGAAGTTTTTGTCCAGCCGGAATTCATCGACTTCGCGAAGGAAAACCTGATCCTTCTCACCATCGACTTCCCAAGTAAGACAAAGCTTCCGCCCGAGGTGGCCAAAGCAAATCAAGCCCTGGCGGAGAAATACGATATAGAGGGCTTCCCCACGATACTGATAATCAACTCTCAGGAAGAATTGATCGCACAAACCGGTTATCAGGATGGTGGCGCCGGTCCCTATGTCGAGCATCTGCGGGAGCTGATGCAAGCCGCTGCTGACGAATAATCTCATACCATTGCCAATTCGAGAGGGATGATGCTGGATACCCGGCGTCATCCCTCTCTCCTGTTTACGGATAAATCCGTGTAATCCGTGAAATCTATGTGAGGCCTCTTCAATTATTGTGAATTCGTGTAATTCGTGGACAGAGAAAAGGCCCACATAAAAGCGCGGCCCCATTGCGTCATTCCTGGCTTGCCCCTGAATCCAGAAACAACCATCACCCAGCCTAAAACCTACGTCATTCCTGGCTTGACCCTGAATCCAGAAACAACCATCACCCAACCCTAAACCTACGTCATTCCGGGCTTGACCCGGAATCCAGTTCTTTTCCCGTTATGGATCCCGGATCAATGTCACCTCGCGTGCTCGGTGACGTCTGGGATGACGTAGCCTGAAGCCTGGCGTCCAGCGAACACAGTGAGCATGGACGGCAGGAAGGACTGGAAGAATCATTCATTGCTGCCGTCGATGCTCCGCTCGACGCCAGCGTGTGGTCCGGCCGTTAAGGCCCTTTCTTTTGCCTTGGTTTCGCCTCCCGCATGATTCCCGCGTCCGGTGCGGGCATCGTGCGAGAGACGTGGGAGAGGGAATATCGCAGGCGCTAAGGGCGTGGCTGGCAGGGCACTGCGTCTGCCGGGTGCTTACTGCTCTTTAAGCCCCCTTTGTCATATACTTAATGAACTGGTATCCTTGCCGATGCTCCTCCAACCACTTATTCGAACAGGCTTGGATTTGTTCATGGAGTTGGGGCTCCGGTCCGTCCTCTGCCAGATCCCCAGAATCTTGCGCGTCATAGAATCCATTTGCCAGAGGCAGCAACGAACACACGACAACCAGAATGAATCTTTTCATCGTTCCTCTGTTATTGTGTTTTAATACTTTCTAGAGTCCGGGATGGCGAAAGTGGAGAAATCCCGGGGTCAAGACCGGGGTCTGTGAATTTGCGGAATTTGTTACCGGGCAAATTAGCGAAATTAGCAAATTAGCACGTCTCACACCGGCGCTGGGCAGTTGTTTGGCATCCTGGACTCAGAGACACATCAACATACTGTATTACATACTATTAAACCTACTAACTACTAATACCTACTAAATTAGTGTATAATATATATAACTATATATACACCAATATATTGTATATCCAGTTCCATAATCATGTCATCCCAGCCCCCCGGCGCCGGTATGAGACGTGCTAATTTGCTAATTTGGCTAATTTGACTTGGGGAAGAAAAGGCCGGCGTGTGCCGGCCTGTTAATATTTCATTGGATGTTTATGTCGCTCAGGACATGGTTCAGCACGTATCGCAAGGCGATTTTGTTATTTCCCGCCTCCGGTTGTGGCAGATGATAGCCTGCCTCTCGATCAGTGATTCGATGCAGCCTCGGAACTCCCGGGAGGTCATGTGCGAAAGGCACAGCAGCCGGCTGTGGGGTCATTTCCTGTTCCGGCGCTTTTTGGAGCAGGCGCAGGATTTTCCTTCCACTTTGTTTTTCAGGAACCAGGTTTGTAGGCGTTTTGGGCGATGGCTTTCATCAGATCGGCGGACCGGAAGATACCGCTGGCAAAAGTTTCTGGCGCTTTCTGAAGATTTTTTCGCCCACCCCCGTTTTTCTCATACGCATGTTTATAGAGGGAGACTGTTGAATAATGCACACGCTCTACAATTGATATGAATTCACCCTACTCCACATAAGCTTTTCTGATCCGACAGGTCTTTTTTGGTCTGTTTTGATGGTTTTTCCTCTCTAATGCCCTCTCAAGAGGCCCATTTTTGGGTTTTTCCAAAAATCCGGGCAGACCTCTCCTATCTCAGGTTCGCAAAATCTTCAGGCCACGCTTGAGGTTGAAGGCTATGGCACCCATAAGCAGATAGTTCGAGGTGTTTTGCAAACCCATATAGATCGATCTGCTCCAGCCAAAGTGTTTCTTCAGGCCGCCAAAGC
>JAAYWB010000017.1 GCA_012516855.1 Candidatus Cloacimonadota bacterium | reverse complement strand
TACGTGTTACTCACCAGTTCGCCACTCTCTCACCCCCGAAAGGATGATACCGTTCGACTTGCATGCCTAATCCACGCCGCCAGCGTTCGTCCTGAGCCAGGATCAAACTCTCCATCATATCGATAATATGAATGAATTGACAAGAGCTTTTCCTCTCATTCCCACTCTATATTCTGGTAAAGATCTGAGCGCTGAAATCCACGATTGTCAAGCGCACGTTCAGACATTTTCTGAAAGCCCCCTTTTTTGTCAAGAGGTATTTTTCGGTTTTCGCCGTGAATTATGTTAGATAGAACTACATCCCCTTGCATATCAGTCTGATACGCGAGAGAAAATATTTTCCATTATACCAGGATTATCGACTCCGAACGGCTATGGAGACCAGTTCAAAGTGCAGTTTATTCTCAAATATCGGCTCATGGATAATGTTAAAATAGAGTGTGTAAAAACGCCGTCATCTCAGCTCAAAGTCCTTATGAACGGGCAAAACGATGCTATCTGGCCGTTAAGGCCCTATGTTGGGTTCCTGTCTCGCCTCCCGCACGATTCCCGCATTTGATGCGGGGATTTGACGAGGGGCGTGGGAGAGGGATGAAAAAGACCGCTAAGGGTCTGGCTGACAGGGTTTGGCAATGGATAAGCATGTATGGCGCTATTTTGGGTGCGGGCGCCCATCCAGACGACAGCCCGGAAGACATTTTCCACCTTGATTGAGCATGAACCAATGCCCAGCAGCCACGTTTACAGGCACAACACTTTCCCACCCTGCCTATTTTTACTATTCTTGGGGCCAGGATGGAGAACTCGCAACATATGGTGGAATCGCACAACTGATATAGGTTTGAGGATGTTCCGGACGATTGCGCGAAAAATCCGTGCTTGACACAAAGCGCCCCGCGCACGGAGATGAAAAGAAAAAGCGAGCAGATGGAAGAAAAGGATGAAGAGAGCGATAGTTTTGGTGAGCGGAGGGATGGACAGCCTGGTTAGCGCGGCGGTGGCCGCGCGGGACTGTGAAGAGCTGAATTTCCTGCACGTGAGTTACGGTCAGCGGGCACAGGAGCGTGAATTGAAGAGCTTTGAAGCGATCAGCGCTCACTACGGTCCCCGCCGCAGCGAAGTGCTGAACTGGGACTGGCTGTCCCGCATCGGCGGTTCGGCTTTGACCGATCCGAGCAAAGAGATACCAAATCAGGATCCAGGCAAGGAACTCCCCTCCACCTACGTTCCCTTCCGCAACGCCAATCTGCTCTGCGCGGCGGTATCCTGGGCTGAAGCGATCCACGCAGATGCCATCTACATCGGGGCAGTGGAAGAAGACAGCAGCGGCTATCCGGATTGCCGGGAAGTGTTTTTCAAGGCTTTTGAGGAAGTGATCGCCAGCGGCAGCAGGAATGCCTGGCTGATCCGAATCGTCACTCCGGTGCTGCACCTCAGCAAAGCGGAGATCGTGAAGCTGGGCATGGAGCTGAAAGCGCCGTTTGAACTGAGCTGGAGCTGTTACGCGGACAACACAGCGGCTTGTGGGGTTTGCGAGAGCTGCAGACTGCGCCTGAAAGCCTTTGCCGAAGCGGGATACAAAGACCCCATCACTTATCGGGGACAATAATGCAATCAGAAACACCCAAAAAAAACATCCTCATAATTCTCACCGGAGGCACTATTTCGATGTCCTCCAAAGGTTCGCTGGGAGTGGTTCCCAGCTCTGAACTGGCCGACCTGCTGCGTGAGTTTCCCCAGCTGGACAGCGTGGCAAACGTTGACGTGATGGAATATCTGAACCTGCCGAGCCCTTACATAACGCCGCAGATGATGCTGGAACTGGCCAAACTTATAGACTTGAAAATCATAGATTATGATGGCGTGGTGATCACACACGGCACTGACACGCTGGAGGAAACTTCCTTTTTGTGCGATTTGGTGCTCACCACCCGCAAACCGGTGGTCTTCACAGCCGCCATGCGCAGCGGCAGTGACATCGGCCTGGATGGCCCGCGCAACATCATCGGGGCCGTGAGAGTGGCTTCACATCACGATTCCGCGGACAAAGGGGTGTTGGTGGTAATGAATGACGAGATCCACACCGCCCGGGACGTTGTGAAATCCGACACCGGGAAGGTGGACGCCTTTCGCAGCGTGGGCTACGGTCCATTGGGAAGCGTGGATCCTGACACCATCGTTTACCACCGCGATTCGCTGTTCCGGGAATATGTGTGGACGGACAAGCTGGACACCGCGGTGGACCTGATCAAAGCTGTGGCGGGTATGGACGGAAAGCACATCCACAGCTCAATAGAGGGGGGCGCCAAGGCCATCGTGATCGAGGCTTTCGGGCGCGGAAACCTGCCCCAAAGCCTGATTCCGGACATTCAGGCTGCTCTGGATAAAAACATCCTGGTGGTGATCAGTTCGCGGACCTATACTGGCAGAGTGCTTTCGGAATATGGATATGAAGGCGGGGGCAAGCATCTTGCCGACCTCGGCTGCATCCTCGCGGGCGACCTCAAAGGCGTGAAAGTAAGGCTGAAACTAATGACGCTCTTTGGCAAATACAACGATCCGGACGTGGTGAAACGCTTTTTCATGCAAAGCAGGAATTAGATGAAGAGAATCGCGATGCTGGGGCCGGCGCCGCCTTTCCGGGGCGGGATTTCGCAGTTCGCGCTAATGCTGGCGCGGGAGTTTCAGGACCAAGGGCACGAAGTGCGGATGTTCACTTTTGTGAGGCAGTATCCCAAACTGCTGTTCCCAGGCGGAGAACAGACCACGAGTTTTGCCGAAATGCCGGAACTCCCGGTGGAAAGGCTATTCACGCCCTACCTGCCCCAAACCTGGCCCAGGGCGGTGAAGAGAATCCGGGATTATAAGCCCGATCTTTTGCTCACTTCGTATTTCCTGCCTTGGTTCGCGCCCTCCCATGCCTGGATCTGCAAGCGTTTGCCGGACACGCGCAGAATCTGCCTGGCCCACAACATCGATTTCCACGAGAAATGGCCCGGGGCCGACATCCTGTCCCGCAAGTTGTTCCAGCACAACGATAGGATCGTGCTGCTTTCCCAAGCCTGCCTTGAAGACCTGAAAAGGAAAATGCCCAAAGATATCTCCCGAAAAGGCCTGCTGGGATTTCACCCCATCTACCACTGCTACGGAACGGGCAGGAGTGAATCCGGCGCTGAAAAGCTGGAAGAACCGACCGCCCTGTTTTTTGGACTGATCAAAGCCTACAAAGGTTTGGACATACTGCTTGCGGCACTCAAACAGGCACGCAGGCAAGTTCCGGACCTGAAACTGATAGTTGCCGGCGAGGTCTATGGTAAGAAGGAAAGATACGAACACCTGATCCGCGAACTGGGTTTGAGCGAGGCTGTGGACGCCCGTTTCCACTATATCACAGACACTGAGGTAGCAGAAGTTTTCCGGCGGGCACAGGTTTGCGTTCTGCCCTACAAAAGCGCCACTCAGAGCGGCGTTATCGCCACCGCCTATAGTTTTCAGATGCCGGTGATCGCTTCAGATGTGGGCGGTTTGAGCGAGTACATCAGCGAGGAAGAGACCGGCCTGCTGGTGCCGCCCAACAACGCGGAAGCCCTGGCCGCAGCTCTGATCCGCTATTTCACCGAGAATCTTCACGAGCGGATGAGCGCCAGCATCCCCTCTTATATAGAGAAGTTCTCCTGGCCGAAACTGGCCGGCCTGATCCTGGAAGTCTGATGCGGATTTTGCTGATCAGTTACTACTTTCCCCCCTGCGGGGGCGCGGCTGTGCAGAGATGGCACAAATGGCTGCCGGTGCTGGTGGAAAGCGGAATTGAAGTGACAGTGCTAACCACCGCGAACGGCGACTATCCGGTGCTGGATCCCAGTCTTGAACAGGAAATCCCTCCTCAAGTGAAAGTATTGCGCAGCGGCGCGCCCAGCACAGTCAGACTCTGGAAAGCGCTGTTCGGGAAGCGGAGTTCTGTGCCCTACGGCGATCTCAGCACCAACGCGAAGACAGGGTTTCTGCGCAAAGCGCTGATTTGGGCAAGGCTGAACCTGATCATACCGGACGCACGCAAATTCTGGAATCCCTCCGCGCTCAAAACCGCGACAGCCTTTTTGAAGACTAATCTTGTGGACGCTGTTATCACGACAGGTCCTCCCCACTCCACCCATCTGATCGGTTTGGAACTGAAAAAACGGCACCGGGCCAGGTGGATCGCCGACTGGCGCGATCCCTGGAGCACGGTTTATTATCTGAAACTTAATCCACCCTGCGGCTGGAGCCTGCGCCGGCACCAAGCCCTGGAACGCAAAGTGGCACAATCCGCGGACCTGAACATCGTGATCTCAAAGCATCTGGCAAAGCAGCTTCCGAGTTCAAACTCCATTGTGGTCCGCAACGGCTATGATGCCGCGAAAACAGCCGCAGCAAGGGTAAATGAAAATACTCGAGCAGAAAGATTCAGGATCAAGTATGTAGGCAATCTCACGGAAGGACAGAAGTTAGAAGAAGCGGCAAGAATAATCGGCAAGGCCTTTCCGGATGGGGATTTTGAATTGACCTGCGTGGGCACCAGGATCGACGCAGACCGGATGAAACTATCGGCGGTGGAAATCCCCGGAAGTTTCTCCTACAAAGGTTTTGTGCCGCATCAGCAGGCAATTTCTGAAATGGCGGATTGCGAACTGCTGCTGCTATTGATCAATTACTACGAAGGTTTTGAGGGCATGCTCACCACCAAGCTCTATGAATACATCGGCTCCGGCACGAAAATCTTCTGCCTGGGACCCCACGGCGGAGAAGCTGAGGAACTCATAGACCTTTACAAAGCCGGGGCCTGTTTCGATATCAGTGAAGAAGCTGCGGCGATGAGTTTTCTGAAAGGTCTGCGGGAAGACTGGAGAGCAGGCAAAAACATCACAACTAATTCAGATACAAGCGAACTTAGCGCCCGTCAACAGGCGGCGATAATGATATCGGCGCTTTCGGAAGAGAAAAAGGGTTGACATAATTAGGCTTCAATTATTTTTGATCCATGCGATTAACAAAACAAGAGGTTAGAAATGCCCCAACACAAGTCCCCTATTAAGAGAATGAAGACCGACGCCAAGCGTCGTGCCCGCAACAACTATGTGAAACGCACCCTGAAGACACTGGACAAGCAGATCCGCTCAGAAATGACCCCCGAAGAGAAAGAAATACTGCTGAACAAGGTCTATTCCCAACTGGACAAAGCCGCCAAGAAAGGCGTTATCCACAAACGCACCGCCTCCCGCCGCAAAGCGCGTATAGCCGCTGTGGTCAACAAGGAAAAAGCCCAAAACTGACCCTGCCCCTACTCAGGGCGGCAGTTCCTCCCGGGCTTTTCCTAACAAGGTAGGATGGTTCCTTCCGCCAATCCGTATAATCAATGAAGCGCAAGCGTCACTGGCTCGTCCGCCTTCTGCGCGGCATTATATTTGCCCATCTTGTTTTCTGGGCGATCATTGCCTTTTTCTGCCTGCTTTACAGCTTCATCAACCCTCCCCTCTCCCCGCTGATGCTGCAGCGCCTCCTGGTGCGCGGCTACGACTGGCACAAGCGGGAGTATATCAAACTTGAGGACATTCCCCAACGCACGGTGAAGATGACCATATCCCTGGAAGACGCTAATTATTACGAGCATTTTGGCTTCGAATGGGACATGATCAAGAAAGCCTGGAAGCGAAACCAACAGGACGGCGAAATCCGCTTCGGGGCCAGCACCATCAGCAATCAGGTGGCCAGAACAATATTCCTGACCACCGACCGCAACTATCTGCGCAAGTATCTGGAGGCGCAGGTGACCCTGCTGATGGAATTGCTGATGACCAAAGACCGGATGCTGGAGTTGTATCTGAATTATGTGGAATGGGGAAAGGGAGTTTATGGAATCGAGACAGCCTCGCTCCACTATTATGGAAAAAGTTGCCAGGAACTGAGTAAAGACCAGGCGATGCGGCTGATAAGCATACTCACCAATCCGGTGGACTACAGCCCCCAAACTTACAACCAATCGCGTTCCGCGCGACAGCGTTACCGGATGCTGCAAAGATACTATTAAAGGCGCTGTGGAAGAGAAATTCCTCTATCACATCTGGGACGCCGGGCATCTGCTGACGCCGCTGAAGACAGTAAGCGGCAAAAACATTCAGGTTAGCTACCAGGGCCAATACAACACCGCCCGGGGTCCGGATTTCCGCAACGTGATCGTGAACCTGGATGGAGAGATTCTGCGCGGTGACGTGGAAATACATGTGAACAGCTATGACTGGACAGCACACGAGCATCATGAGGACGCTTATTACAACAACGTGATCCTGCATGTGGTGATGAATGCCGGTTTGCAGAAATTCACGATCAAAGAAAACGGCGAAGCTATCGAGATTCTGGAACTGAAAACCCAGGTTAGCGATGATATCCGAAAACTGCTGGAAACGCCGGTAATCGCATCAGAAGAAGAACACGGTACCTACTGCGACCTGCTTTCAGCAATTGACAACGAAACTCTGGAAAGCATTCTCAGCGTCTGGGGCTTGCGTCGGTTCAAAAAGAAAGTCAAGCGCTTTAGCGCGGCGCTGATGCTTAGCGATTTTGACCAAGTGCTATATGAGGGTATGATGGAGGCGCTGGGTTACGATAAAAACAAGCACAACCTCCTCAGCTTGGCACAAGCCGTACCACTAAGCGACATCAGGTCCTGGCAGCGGGAAGGCCTCAGCACTTTGGAACTGGTGGCGATATTATGCTGCAGTAGCGGCTTGCTGGAGCGTTGCGGAAAGCAACTTGACGAAAGGCTGCAACAGCTTCTCACCCAAGCCTATGAACGCCAGTCTTTCTTCGCGAGAAAGCTGCAGATCGACTGGCAACTTTTTCGCATCAGACCTCTAAGCCATCCTATATACCGCATCTTCGCCATGGCCAGCTTGATCTACAAAACAGCGGAGCAAGGTTTGATGGAGTTTTTCCTGGAAAGGGTGCTGAAGGATAAAGCAGATGGCAAAAAAGTCTTTAAGACCTTTGCCGGGATCTTTGCCGACGCCGTCATGCCAGGCACGGAAAAACTGCCCCGCCCGGGCGAAGGTCTGATAGCCAACATCTACGTAAACATCTTCCTCCCGGTGAGTTACATGTATTGCGACAAGCACTCCGACAACGAGACCCGGGAACGGATCATCCGCTACTACAGCGGGTTTCCAGCCCTGCAGGAAAACCATGTGACGCGTTTCATGGCAAGGTATCTCAGCCCCACGCACCAGCGGGCCGTGAACGGAAAGACCCTGCTGCAGCAAGGGCTGATGGAAATATTTCACCGCTATTGCCGGCATCACCTCTGCGCCGAATGCCACGCAGACAAACCCTGATGCCAAGAGATGCAGTAGGTTTATTGTTTTTTGAAATACAAGCGGAACACGCTAAGGTTGGGCACACCCTACATGAACCGCGAAAACCATGCCGGACAAATAAATCGCCGGCAATAACCTTTATTGAACTGAGGAACTTGAGATGAAGAGACTGCTAATCGTTTTACTGGCTTTGGTGGCCGCACTAACCGGAGTTTCCTGCAACAGGGATAAAAACAAGCTGCCCGACGGCACTGACAAGGTTTCTGAATACAACGCCGTCCCATCTTTCAAGGCAGTATTTCTGGCTTTGGACAAAGTGGAACCAGGCGATCTGGACGCGCTAAAACCTACCACTTTTGCCCCCGCCCCGCAAGACTCGCTGCATTCCGCCTTTGCCTGGGGCGCCTTGGCGGCGGACGCGCAACTGGCTGTAGCCGGAAGAAATACAAACTGGCTTAATTCCATCCTCGTCCAACTGAAAACCCTAGCCCCTGTGATGCATAGGCAGACGAACCTGGTGAACAAGCTCGAGCAAAGCATTAAACCAATGCTGGCAGAGGGTAACTGGGAACAGATAAAACAGCTTTTTTACGACCTGCAAACAACCACGGACAAAATGCTGATGGAACAAAACCGCTGGAACGTCTACACGCTGGCTGCATTGGGTAGCTGGACCCAGTCCGTGAATCAGATCGGCAGCCTGATAGCCAAAAGTTACAGCACCGAGAAATCCCTGGTGCTTAAATCAACCGCTTGGGAAAGCCTGGCAGACAATCTGCTTTTGATAAATTCCCCCGAACTCACCCAAGCTTACACCAAGACTCAGGAACTGCGGGACATAATGAATTCCGCTGGGCAAAATGCCTTTACTCCGGAGCAGGTTACAATGATAGTGGCAGCCACTGATTCCATCAGGCAAAGCTTAAGCACTCCCTGATAAGGAGATGGACATGAAAAATATACTAACAGGCCTACTGTTGCTGCTGGCCTGCGCGCTGGCTGCAACAGCGGAACAACCTGTTTTCTCGGTTGTGGACAATCCTTGGGACGACGGCACTTCGGTGCTGGTAAAATGGAACCTGGCCTCCGGTGCGGATTCCCTTAGCCTGCAAAAAGCCGATTCCCTGGGAGCCTATCAAGAAATATTCAACGAATTCACGCAGTCAGGGCAATTCATCGATTCCAGCCTGGAGATCGGAAAGGATTACCGCTACCGCCTGATTGCTTACAACAGGGCATCTGGAGACAGCCTGACCTATCTGGGCTCTGCGCGCACCGAGGCACAATGGTTCGACATGAACAAGCTTTCCCTGCTGATCCTATTGGTGTTGATCTGCGGTGCCATCCTCTACTACATCTTTTCTGCAAGGCGAGGCAAGGACCTGTTCATCCGCCGCATTAGCGGGCTGGACAGCATGGACGAAGCTATAGGCCGCGCTACCGAAAAGGGAAAGCCGATCCTCTTTGTGCCCGGAATCAGCGACTTGGGCGACATCCAGACCATCGCTGGGCTGAATATTCTCAGCCACCTGGCCTATAAATCCGCGGAATACGGCACCGAACTGTTGGTTCCATGCCGCTTTTCCATGGTGCTCTCCGCAGCAAGGGAAACTGTGAAGGAAGCTTATCTGAAAGCCGGGAGACCGGATGCATACCGTGAGGACATGGTTTTTTACGTGACCGATGACCAATTCGGCTTCGTAGCAGGCGTGGACGGCATCATGCTGCGCGAACAACCAGCGGCGAACTTTTTCCTTGGCGCGTTCTGGGCTGAATCACTAATCCTTACGGAGACCGGTTTTGGCACCGGGGCCATCCAGACCGCCGGTACTGGCCAACCGCACCAGATCCCCTTCTTCGTTGTTTCCTGTGACTATACACTGATTGGAGAGGAACTTTACGCCGCCTCAGCTTACATTTCCCGGGATCCCCAACAACTCGGCAGCCTGAAAGGACACGATTTCGGCAAGCTGCTGGTGATCCTGCTGGTGCTAAGCGGTGTGGTGATGGAGATAATCGGGGCAGGCTGGTTCAAGAAATTCTTTGAAGGTGGGAACTGAACATGAAACGAAACATACCTCTGATCGTTGCCTTCGTCTCCGGAGTGATAATCCTCATTGCAGGATTCATCCCGAGGGACCCCTTCCCCAGAATTGAATCCACCCTCATCGACTGGTTCATGATCATCTCCAGTTTCGCCATCCTGTTGGGGCAGGCAAGTTTACTGCGCATGAACGTGACCCGGGTGGCGGAAAAAGCACCTAACTGGCAATATCACCTGGCTGGACTGGTCAGTTTTGGCCTAATGCTGGTCTTCGGTCTACTCTGGGGCATGGAAAAGACGCCCGGGATGTTAGGCCAGGGCCAGGAAATCGTTGAAAAACTGGGCATGAAGCCATTCGATTATCTCTTCGAAAACGCCTTCATCCCGCTCTCATCAACCATGTTTTCGCTGTTGGCTTTCTACATCGCCTCTGCGGCTTACCGGGCCTTCATCATCCGCAATTTCGAATCAAACCTGCTGATGATCACAGCTGTGATAGTGATGCTGGGCCGCACCAGTTTCGCCCCCATGCTCACGGGCTGGATTCCGGAATCACTAAGCTGGTTGAGATTACCTGAGCTTACAAACTTCATCATGCAGTATCCCAACACAGCAGCACAAAGAGCGATCCTGATCAGTGCCGCGCTGGGCATTGTGGGAGCTTCGCTGCGCATTATTCTGGGCATAGAAAGGTCCTATTTGGGAGGCGGCAAATGAAGAAGCCCGATAAAACCGTCATCGAACGCAGGATCGTATTCCTCTTGCTGGTGCTGGCTGTCGCTTTGCCGATCATACTTCCACTGGGCCTCAAAACCCAGAGCACACCCCTCACAGAGCAGGTTTACGATCTTGTGAATTCCCTGCCTGCTGGCGTTCCCGTGATCATTTCCTTCGATTATGACCCCTCTACCATCACCGAATTGCAGCCCATGGCCGAAGCTGTAATAGAGCACGCCTGGAGAAAAGGCCACAAGGTCATCGCCACCGCGATGTGGCCTCAAGGACCGCAGGTGGCGGAGATGGCTTTCAACGTTGTTCAGGCCAGAATGGAAGAGAAAGATCCAAATGCCAGAAAACTCATGTATGGTGTGGATTACGTTAACCTGGGCTACAAACCGGGCGGCATGGTGACGATACAGGGAATGGGGCGCAGCATGGAAGCCATCTTCCCCACCGACATCACAGGCTTAAAATACAACAAGATCCCGATGCTGAGTCCTGTCCGCACTTTGAAGGACATCCGCTACGTAATCTCGCTTTCCGCTGGCGATCCCGGCTTGCGGGACTGGATCATGACCGCCAACGGCAAATTCAACATACCGGTCGCAGGAGGCACTACTGCCGTGAGTGCACCGGGTTTCTTACCCTATGTGAACGACCAGAAACAGCTGCATGGACTGATGGGCGGCTTGAAAGCGGCAGCGGAATATGAACTGTTGCTGGGATATGAAGGAACCGCAAGCCTGGGCATGAATCCCCAGTCCGTGGCTCACGTTTTGATCCTGGCGCTCATTCTCTTCGGAAACATCCGGGCCTGGAAAAAACGCAAGGCTGACAAACTCGCTCAGGAGGCCAAGCATGGCTAATATAATGACCACTTTTGGAATCTGGCTGGCTGCTTTCTTCACGCTCAGCATCTTCAGTTTCCTATATAAGGACAACCCCTTCTACAAATTCGCGGAGCAGGTCTTCGTGGGCCTCTCAGCGGCATACTGGCTGGTTTACACCATCTACAACATCCTCATCCCCAATCTCTTCAACAAACTGTTCACTGATTTTGCCGGCAATTGGGTGCTATTGATTCCGATGCTGCTGGGCATCATGATGCTGCTGAGGATGTTCCCAAAACTGCAATGGCTCAGCCTTTACCCACTGGCGCTGATGGTGGGAACCTCTGCCGCGATGTCGATGCTGCTCAGCTTCAAGTCCGACTTTGTGGAACAGATGGCCGCCACGATGATCAATCCTTTCAAGTTCTCCTCACCGGTTGACGTGGTGGGCAGCATCATGCTGATCGTAGGAACGCTCTGCGGTGTGTTTTTCTTCTATTTCAGCAAAAAGCAGGAAGGCTTTTACAAAGTGCCTTCCAAGATAGGAATCTGGTTTTTGATGATAAGCTTCGGGGCTTCGTTTGGCTACACCGTAATGGCCCGAATCTCGCTGCTTATAGGCAGACTGGATTTCCTGCTGCGCGATTGGCTGCATATAATCAAATAGAAAGGAGTTCATATGCAGCAATTGCAACACCGCTTTATCCAATCGGCCAAGAAATACGGCAGGAAAATCGCCGTCCATGATCAGGCGACGGGAAAGGATTTCACCTATGACAGATTACTGATCGCCTCTCTGATAATGAAAGGCAGTCTGGCAAGGATCAGGGGAAGATATGTTGGTATCCTGCTTCCCACCTCAGTAGGCTGCGTGCTGGGGGTTCTGGGCACGCTGATGAACGGCAAGATTCCTGTGATGATAAACTATTCCACCGGAGCGATTGAGAATTGCCTTTACGCGAGGGAAAAATGCGGCTTCAAAACCATCCTCACCAGCCGTAAGCTTCTGGACAAATTCAATCTAGAGCCGATCGACCACATGGTCTTCGTGGAGGACATCCTTTCCAAGGTGACGATCGTGGACAAGCTCAAGGCCGCGGCGATTTCCAAACTGCCCGCCCCCGTCCTTAAAACCATCGTCCACAACGGCCCCGACAGAGAAGTATGCGTTATCCTCTTCACCAGCGGCAGCGAAAAAGAACCCAAGGCTGTTCAGCTAACCCATCGCAACATCGGCAGCAATGTGGAAAGCGCCTGCCAAGTCTTTGATCTGCGCTCCGAGGACATTTGCATCAGCATGCTGCCCTTTTTCCACGTGTTTGGGCTCACCATCAACCTCTGGCTGCCATTGATTTCCGGCAACACGATGGTG
>JAAYWB010000016.1 GCA_012516855.1 Candidatus Cloacimonadota bacterium | reverse complement strand
CTTGTTGCGGAGGAGCTTAATATGGCGGACACACTGCGTTTGCCCGTGGTAGCGGAGATCGTGGGAAGGGGTCCTGTCGTCCATGCTCGCGGGGCTCGCTGGACGCCAGGGATGCGCTGGATTCCGGGTCAAGCCCGGAATGACGTGGTGGGGTGGTGAGTTATGAGTGGAGAGTTGATACGGGGTCGATAAGGCAATGAAGGAGAAAGAGATGAAAAAGGAACGGGAGTATTTTGAGTACACGTGCCCGCGGTGCGGGCACACGGCTGAATCGAAGGTGTTTCACCGGAAGCTGAATCCGCTGGTGGTGATACTGCTGGTGGCGCTGATCCTGGTGCCGGTGTGGATAGTTTTGTCGGGTAACGCGGCAGATGGGACCTTTCCGATATTCGCGGTGATCTGCGTATTGGGATTTTGGGCGCTGGCGAAATACGAGGATGATACTAAAGCGCGGGCTCACTGCCCCAGGTGCAGGAAGCGGTTTTAGGGTTACGAGTTATGAGTTGAGAGTTGAGAGTTTCACGCGGATGTCGCAGAAAGGAAGCACAGAATGGCACGGAGCGGAGTTGGGTTGTAAAGTGCGAAAAACGAAAATCAGCTTGACAGAATATATCTATAGATAAAGTCGTGTGTTATCCGAGTTATTTGTTATTTTCCGATCTTGCGAGTCCTCATAATTATGATGTTTTAGAAAGGCAGGTAATCAGGTGTAAGAATTAAAGGAGATATTATGGATGGATATGGATTTAGATTCTTATCAATATCCCCTAAAGATTTATCAGCATCTAAACTGGGAGATCTTTTAAAGCATTATGAGGCAGCCATTAGGAGCGAGTATAGGCTTAGCACTGGAGATAGGCCCGAAGATGCTGGGATAGTGGCACTGAGCAGCATTGAGGACAATTGCACTACTTTAAGATTCATTTTATCAGCCCTGTTTGTGACGATTGCAGCCCGGATTGGTGTAATTCCGAAGCCTAATCAAAGTTTTCTCAACAATTATTCTCCAGCTACCAGGACACTTTATCATGACTTCTATAGTCTAAGCTCACATTACAATACTCCAATAGAGTCTTTCGCCTTTTCATCTGGCAGGCCAGATGATTTAAGACGCTTATCCATAATATCCCCAGAAGATATATCCAGAGCCTCCAGTGCCATAGTGGAAAGCAAAAAGACCCTGTATGGCAAAGTGATAACTGTGGGGGGTAAAGGGCCAAGGGTAGGGATTGAGCTCAGTGAAAGCACGGCACTAAGCTGTATTGCATCAAGAGAGTTGGCGCTTGAAGCCGCAAGATATCTATATCAAGATGTGAGGGTAAGGGGGGAAGCCAAGGTTGTTATTTCGTTGGGAGAGCCGTCCATAAAAGATTTTACTATTAAAGAGATAGAACAATTTGAGCCTCTTCCGCCCACAGATTTGGTTGATATTCTCAAACCTCATATAAAAGATCAGCTTAACCGTATTGACAACATAGAAGAGTTCTTTCACAACTTGAGGGAGGAAGAAGAATGAGTGGCAGAAAGGTGGCGTTAGATACCTGTGTTTTGGGCTGGGCACTCAGGGATAAATACACAGAGAGTGACAAAGCGAAGAAGATCAGGGCAGAGAGATTCTTCGCCAGGTTAAAAGAGGAAAAGGCGACGATAGTTGTTCCTTCTGTTGTTCTATTTGAGCTCCTATGCGTGTATTCCGATTCCGAAGAGGACACTGAAGCTAAAATCCAATTTTTAGACAAATTGTCGAAGCACTGCCAGATTGCAGATTTAGATATTATTGCGGCAAGCCATGCCGCCTCTTACTTCAATGCCACAAACAATGGGGATTGTGGATATGACAAATCAGAAAGAGAGAAGTCGAAGAGAAAGGCAGATACGATGATACTTGGACAAGCCGCTTGCAACGAGGTTAGCGATCTGATTACCAACGATGCTGGCTTCATCAGTTTGGCAAAAGCGCTGCATGAATCCAACAAGTGTCACGTATCTGTGGAGGATATTCCAGAAGATCCTCAGATGGAAATTGAGGAAGTTATTATCGAATAACTATTGGTAGAGACTGCCTTCCGCCCCGGCTTTTGCCGGGGCTTTTTTTGTGCTTTGTAAGTGCGTGTGGGATAGGGGTTTGAAAAGTATTTTGCATATTTGCACAGGAAACTTGACCGGGTTTGGGGAATGGGTTTGCTGGGATTTGTAGCCGCGGAGCTGATTGAGCGAGCGCTTTTTGGGGCTGCGCGGGGAAGAAAATGAACAGCCAAGGAAACAACAGGAGGAACCTATGGCCAAGCTGAACAAACTGAAGGTGGCTTACATCAGCCTGGTGAAGAAGCCGGCGAACAAGCGCGACATCGTGTATAAGAGCGCGGACAACCAGTTCAACCAGGAGAAGGAGATCCGCATCGTGAAGAGCGAGTCGGAGGGGCTGGTTGCTGGCGGACAGCCCGAGCTGCCAACCGGCTGGCCGATAATCGGCAAATTTGGGTTAAAACTTGGCTTTTCTCCACGCTGGGCGGCAAAAAAAGATTGACGACAAATCCTGAGATAAAATATAGGGGTTGATAATTTAAAAAACCGGGAGGAGCGATGAGCGCGAATCTGGACATAAATCAGCGGATAGGTTTGTTTGACAGCTTGGAACAAGACGTTG
Source organism: Candidatus Cloacimonadota bacterium (assembly GCA_012516855.1). NCBI lineage: Bacteria > Pseudomonadati > Candidatus Cloacimonadota > Candidatus Cloacimonadota bacterium. The sequence continues at coordinate 91,020 of JAAYWB010000016.1, read as the reverse complement.
TGGAAAATTTCACTCAGGAACTTACCCGCCTCAAACTTAAAAAAGGGGAAATCCTTACCCTCGATTATAAGGAGAATCAGTCCCTTTTCCTAATCGAAAAAGGGAGCCTTGAAATCTCCTGTAAAAAGAAAAAAGGCGAAAAAGGAGAACTCACCCTGATCGTGGGACCGGGTGAATTTTGCGGTGAATTCGCCCTGCTGAGCAATGCTCCGGCAGACGCCACAGCCACCGCGCTCGAAGCCTCCGAATTGCTGGAAATACCCTACGACAAATTCAACAAGCTAAGCTTTTCCCAACCCGCCGTGCTTATCAACGTGATCCGCGCCCTCTCTGCCAAGCTTCGAGATACCAATCTCAAGTTTTCAGACCTCATAGATGATATGATCCAACGCAACCGCCTGACCGCCATCGGCATGACCGCCAGCAAGATCATTCACGATATCAAGACCCCCCTCACCGTGATTTCGCTTACCGCACAACTGATGGAATCCCTCTATCCGGACTCCTCGGAATTCACCCAAAGCATTGTGCAGCAAACAAAACTGGTGGATCAACTGGTGCGTGAAGTGCTGGATTACGTGGAAGGCACCCCCCACGCGATCATCCCCCGCAAAGTGGATATGAATAGTTTCCTCATGGACCTCAAAGAGATATACGGAGCCTCCCTGCGCGGACGCAACATATCCCTAAATATCGACAACCAATGCTTTGATCCCGTCTATTTTGATGAAGAACGCATCCGACGCGTGATCACAAATCTGCTTCGCAACAGTTCCGAGGCCATGAATGAAGACGGTGAGATCAGTATTGTCACTTCCCTCGCCGCAAACTGGCTGCAGATAAGCGTCATCGACAACGGCCCCGGCATACCAGAAAGCATAGTCCCCCAACTCTTTAAGCCCTTCTTCACCTACAACAAACCCAACGGCACCGGTCTCGGGTTGCCTATCTGCCAAAAAATGGTGCAAGAACATAACGGGCGAATGGATTACGTGCCTGTGGAACCTCACGGCTCCCGTTTCGACATCCGTCTGCCCCAAAACATACCCCTCGAAATAGCCCGCTGAGCCAAGAACCACTGCCAAAATAACCCAGCCAGATTAGACAGGCTGACTAAAGCTCACCGCGCTACAACCCATCATTTGCTTTTCGTGACCGATCCTGATCGGTGGCCGGGAATAAGGTCAGCCAATGTAAATAAACCTTGTCAAAAATGCGGAGGCGAAAAAGATGGCTTTCAAGAAATCAATCTGGACGGTGAAAAATGTCAAGAATATGCGATATATGTGGAAAGCAAGCCCAGGTCGGCAATCATCGCAGCCACGCGCTGAATGCCACCAAGAGGCGTTTTTATCCGAATTTGCATGAAGTTCGCGCTATCATCGGAAGCGGAATTAAGAAAGTGAAAGTCTGCTCTTCCTGCCTGAAGGCGAACAAGGTCCGCAAGGCGGTTTAACAGCCACAGCCAATGTCTTCGCGGAGCCGATAGACAATTTAATCTGATCGGGAATACGGTATCTGCCTGTTCCCGTTTTTTTTAGGGGGGATATATTGGAGAAATGATGAACATTGAAGAGATAAATCAGAAGGTGGAGCAGAGCTCAGCGGTTCTTGACAACCTTCGCGCCGAGATCGCCAAGGTGATAGTGGGTCAGGAAGCGGTGATAGATCGCCTGTTGATTGGGCTTTTGGCCAACGGCCACGTGCTGATCGAAGGAGTTCCCGGCCTGGCCAAAACCCTCATCCTCAGCACTCTCGCAGGCGCTTTCGACGCCAGCTACAAACGCATCCAATTCACCCCGGACCTCCTTCCAGCCGATATCACGGGCACTTTGGTCTATAACCAGAAAACCGGGGAATTCACACCCAAACAGGGCCCTGTCTTTGCCAATTTCATTCTGGCGGACGAGATAAACCGCGCCCCCTCCAAGGTGCAATCCGCGCTGCTGGAGGCGATGCAGGAACGCCAGGTGACCATCGGCGACACCACTTATCCCCTGCCCAAACCCTTTTTCGTGATGGCCACCCAGAACCCGATCGAACAGGAAGGCACCTATCCCTTGCCGGAAGCGCAGATCGACCGTTTTCTGATGAAGCTGAAGATAAAATATCCCAGTTTTGAGGAAGAAAAACTGATCCTGGACCGGATGGTGGTGGAGCGCGAACTGCCTGTTAAACAGGTTCTGCGGCCCCAGGACCTGGAAACCATGCGTGGCGTGATCGCAGAGCTGCACATGGAAGACAGGCTTAAGGACTACATCCTGCACCTGATCCAGGCTACGCGGCATCCGCAGCGCTATCCGCGGGTTTCAGCCCTGAACGGGCTTATCCAGTATGGCGCTTCGCCCCGCGCCACGATCTATCTGGCCCGCGCGGCCAAGGCGCATGCCTATCTTCAGCACCGGGGCTACGTGATCCCGGACGATATCAAGGCCGTGGGCAAAGACATTTTGAGGCATCGCATCATACTTTCTTACGAAGCCGAAGCCGAAGCCATGAACACAGATGAGATCATTACCCGCATCTTTGAGGAAATAGAGGTTCCCTAAGGAAAGCCATGCCAGCCCGCACACCGGCGGAAATCCTTTCCAGGGTGGAACGGATCGAAATTCGCGCCCGGGGCAGCGTTAGCGAAACTTTCCGCGGCGAATACCATTCCAGCTTCCGGGGACAGGGACTGGAATTTGCCGAAGTGCGTGAATACCAAAGCGGTGATAACTACCGTGACATAGACTGGAATGTTTCCGCCCGTCTGGGCATCCCTTATATCAAGAAATATCAGGAAACCCGGGAACTGAACGTGTTTTTCATCGTGGACGTTTCCGCCTCCCAGAATTTCGGCACCTCGGTCGCCTTCAAGCAGGAACGCGTTGCCGAAATCATCGCTCTACTTTCCCTTTCCGCGCTTTCGAACAACGACAAGGTGGGGCTGATCATGTTTTCCGAACAACTGGAGAAATATCTGCCGGCGCGCAAAGGCCGCAACAAGGCGCTGGAAATTCTCAGGGACGTCCTTTACCTGGAACCGAAACACCCGGGAACCAATCTAGGCGAGGCTTTCACCTTCGCCAGCCGCATCCTCAAAAAACGCTCGGTTATCTTTATCCTCTCCGATCTGTTTGATTCCGGCTACCAGAAATCACTGCGCCTATTGGCCCAAAAGCATGATGTGGTCGCCGTGCAGGTGTTGGACGAGGCCGAGCTTAGCCTGCCGGACGCTGGAGTTTTGAATCTGCGCGATCCCGAAACCGGAGCCACCTTGTATGTGAACAGTTCCCACAGCAGTGTGCGCAAAGCCTATAAGGCGGGTGTGAAAAAACGGCAGCAGGTTCTTGCCCATGAACTCAAATCAATGCAGGTGGACCATATCCTCATCCGCAACCGCGATTCGGCGGTGAAAGCGCTGCGCTCGTTCTTTGAAGAACGAAAACGGCGTCGGAGGACGCGAGGATGAAGAAGTGCCTGGCGCTGCTGATCGCGCTCTGGATGGTGCTCTCCGCCGCGGCAGTACTCAGCCAGAAACTAGTTGAAGCCGATGACCTGAGCGTGGGCGACCGCTTTGTGCTGGAAATCAGGCACGATACCGACCTCAAGAGCGTGGCGGTGCCCGATACGCTGACCAGATTCCACGTTTTGGGATGGCAGCTTCAGAAAGTCCCCCGCGGCAATGATTGGCTGAAAGTAACGATAGTGCCGCTGTATCCGGGTTCGCACAGCTTTCCCGCCCTGACGGTTAGAACCGCCGAAGCCGCTTCAGAGCCTCTTTTCACCGACCGCTTCCGGCTAAACATCATCCCGGTGAGGGCTGAGGCGGATACGCTGCTGGTGGATCTGAAACCTTTGCGCAAATATCCTCTCCAACTGCCCTGGTGGCTCTATCCGTTGCTGTTGGCGCTGGCTGTGTCGGGAATCCTTATCGTTCTTCTTCGCAAACCCCGGCCCACCAAAACACCAGACCCAGAACCGGTTGCCGCTCAGCCCGCCCCACCAGATCCGGTCTGGAAGATGGCCCTAGCCAGGCTTGACGAGCTCTGCGCTGAGGGACTGATGCTCCACGGCCATTACAAGCTTCATCACTACCGCCTTTCAGAAATCCTGAGACAGTTTCTGGAGCGCAAGTACCGCTTTGGCGCCCTGGAGATGTCCACTACTGAGATCAACTGGGTCACTCGGCGCATCAGGGTGGATTCGGCAGCGGAAGTTATTGATTTTCTGCGCCTCTGTGACAGGGTAAAATTCGCCAAATACATTCCCGGATTTGAGGAGACCGCGAACGCGGAAGAGTGGCTGCGTAGCTGGCTGCGTTCCTTTGAAGTTGAGGAAGCACAGAGAAAGATGGCCCAGGCAGGAGGTGGAGATGCTTAAATTCGCCCACCCCTGGTGGTTGCTGGCCCTGCTGCTGATACCTCTATACTGGCTGTGGCAAACCCGCTGGCAGAACGCCAGGAAAACGCGGCTGCCCTTCACCCGGCTGAACCTTTTACACGAGGTTGCCGGCGAGAATAAATTCTGGAGATACCTGTTTCCCGTGTTGCGGGCCCTCACCCTTCTCTGCCTGATCCTGGCTTTAGCCCAACCCCGCTGGGGACGCGGAACTCGGGACATCACCCAGAAAGGCGTGGACATCGTTTTGGCTGTGGATATCAGCGGTTCCATGCTGGCGCTGGATTTTGCCCCCCAAAACAGATTGGCGGCTGCCGTGAAAGTGGCGCGAGACTTCATCTCCAAACGCCCCAATGACAGGTTTGGCCTGGTGGCTTTTTCAGAATACGCCCTCACGCAGAGCCCGCTCACCTATGATCACATCTCTATGCTGGAACAGCTTGGCCGACTGGAGGTGAACCAAACGGCTTCTGCAACAGCCATCGGGCTTGGCCTGGCCAAGTCAGTGGCCCGCCTGAAAGACAGCAACGCCAAAAGCAAGGTGGTGATCCTGATAACGGACGGGGTGAGCAACACCGGTGAGATCGATCCGGAAACCGCAGCCAGGATGGCAAGCTCTTTCAAAATCAAGGTGTATCCCATCGGCGTCGGCACCAACGGATTTGTGGATTTTCCCATCACTGATCCACGCTTTGGAACCTTTTACAGCAAAACTTTTGTGGAACTGGACATGGAAACGCTGAACCGCGTGGCACAGATCACAGGCACCGGAAAAGCAGCCCAGGCCAGCGATAGCGACCAGTTGCAACAGATCATGGACAATATCGATACTCTGGAAACCACAGAATACAAAACGAAGGTGCGCTACATATGGACAGAGCAGTTCATGCCCCTGTTGTGGACGGCGTTCGCTCTGCTGCTGCTGGAACTAATTCTGCGCCTTTTGGTTATGCCAGTATTGCCGGAATGAAAAGATGAACGTATTTTATCCCCAAAATCTCTGGTTGCTGCTGGTATTGATACCCCTAGTCCTGTTGGTCACGGTATTGGAGCGGAGGAGGCGCAAGCGTTTTTCCCGCTTCGCTGAAGCGCAGTTCTATTCTGAATATCAGAAGCACCATTCACCTTTCTTTCAGGCATTAAAAGCCGCGCTGACGACTCTGGCTCTGGTCTTCATTATATTCGCGCTGCTGCGCCCGCAATGGGATTACGAAACAAGAGATTACGACACCAGCGGGCTGGATATCATGGTCTGCCTGGATATTTCCAGAAGCATGGATGCCACAGACATCACACCCTCAAGACTGGAGAGGGCCAAACTGCAGATCAGCGCTTTGATTGACAGACTCAAAGGAGACAGGGTGGGTTTGATTTCCTTTGCCGGGGTCGCCACTATGGAATGCCCCCTCACGGACGATTATGAAAGCGCCCTTTTGATGCTTGGTAGATTGAACACCAACTCGGCAGCGCGCCCGGGAACGGATATAGGCGGGGCGCTGGCCCTGGCGGAAAAAGGCTTTCTGGGCGCGGGCGGCAGCAACGTGCTGCTGTTGATAACCGACGGTGAGGATTTGGGTAACAACACCCTCACACAGGCTCAGCGTCTGAGCTCTCTGGGAGTGAAGATCTATACCATGGGCGTGGGAAAAGTAGAAGGATCGCTGGTGCGCAACCCCTTCTCCGGCGAGCAGATACTATCCAAGCTCGATGCCCGCAGGCTGCGCGAAATCGCGGCCACAGGCAAGGGGAAATACTTTTCCGCAACTCCGGGGCAGGGTGAGATTGACAGCATCCTTCAAGACGTTTACAGTGCTGAAAAGGGTTGGGACCGCAGCCGCCACCTGACCACGCTCAAGGACCAGTATTCCCTTCCAGCGGCGGCAGCACTATGCCTGCTGCTGGCTGAAAGCTTCATCCTGCCTCAACGCAGAACGAGGAAACGAAAATGAAGCTGCCGCATCTCGGCCTTCCCGCGAAGCTGATTTTGGCACTAAGCTTGCTGATCCTGGCGTTCCTGCTTTTCGAACTGCTGTTCCGCCCCGGAGTGATCCGCCACGCCCTGGCTTCAGCTTCTTACAACAGGGGAAATTACAGGAAGGCGGAGAAAACCTGGTCAGGCTTGCGCGATCCCAAGGACAGTGACCCCATCCCGGAAAACAGCCTTGGCAAGGCGCAATTCCGCAACGGCAAATATAACGAGAGCATTAACAGCCAGGAGGATGCGCTGAAAGAACAGGACAAGGTGGCGCAATTTCACTATGACCGTGGCAACGCCCTCTACCGGGGCAAGAAACTGGATGAAGCCCTAAAGGAATACAGATCGGCCATGCTGCTGGACCCAGACGACCAGGACGCCAAATCCAACTATGAACTGGTCCTTAAACGCCAGGGCTACAAACCGCCCCCTCCAGAGCCTTCACCGGAAAAGCAGGAGGACGAAGAGCAGCAGCCAGCCCCGGAACCACCCTCTGAGGAAGACCTGGAGCAGTATCGCAACCTGCTGGACGCGCTGGACCAGCAGGAAGCCCGAAACCGACAGCAGAAGGGGCACCCGAGTCCCAAAGGATCTGATAAATGGTGGTGAATAAGTATCTAACGGTAATATTCGTGCTCGTCTGCTGCGCGGCTTTGACAGCCCAGAATGTGAAAGTCTCAGCCACTCTGCGCGACGGCACCATCGGGCTTTCAGACCAGATGCAGCTCGAACTGAAGATCAGCAGCGATAAAAAGCTGGATATGGCTGCCCCTGCCGCTCCACAGGTTCCCGGCCTCAGTTACCGCAATGTGCTGAGCAGCACGGGAGTTCAGAGTTCTTTCATCAATGGGAAGTATTCCAGCTCGCACACCAAAACCTTCACCTACATCTATCTGCCTCAAAAAAAAGGCATATTCAAGGTCCCAGGCTTCAGGCTCCGAATCGGGGGAAAGGATTACGCCACGCCCGACCTTTCCATTACCGTGGAAGACTCCGCCACCACCACTAAACCGCCTCAGCAGTATAGTTTTGACCCCTATTACGATCCTTTCGGCGGCATTTATCCAGACCGCAGCCGCAGCCAGGGTGAGACGGTGCTTCTCTGTTTGCCGGAAAGCCAGAGCGTCTGGCAGGGCGAGCCGGCCATCATTTCCTATTACATCTACACCGATCAGCGGATGGATTCCTTCTATTCGGAAAACGAGAATGATTATCCCGGCTATGGCAAATCGGTTTACGAGCAGCCTCAGAATCTCAATTATGAGGATGTGCAATACAAAGGCCGCCGCTTTCAGCGGGCTCTGATCAAGCGTTCGGCCATTTTCCCCCAAACCACGGGACGCCTGCAAATGCCCACTCTCACTGGCAAGATCCAGTTTTCGGGATTTTACAGCTATATGAACCGCAAGGTGGATTCCTCGCCGGCATATATTAACGTGAAACCCTTGCCAGCCGGCAAACCGGCCGGATTTACCGGGGCAGTGGGAAAATTCAGCGTAAACCAGGTCTATTCAGCCTCAAAAGTCACTTTGGGTGAGGCGATCACCTGCACCGTCCAAGTATCCGGCAAAGGCAATTTCAGCCAGTTCACCTCGCCGCTTTTTCCCTCTGTGGATAAATTCCAGGTCTCGGAACCAAGCGTGGATGACAAACTGCGCAATCCGCTGGAAGGCACACGCCATATCAACTACACCCTACTGCCCCGCGAGACCGGGGAATTCACCCTGCCCAGCGTAACCTTTAGCTGGTTTGACACTTCCAGCGGCACCTACAAGACCTTCCGGGGCCAACCTCAAACGGTGAAAGTGAAGCAGGGCAACGTGCTGTCATATTTCTCCGGATTGCTCGAAGCGGATGCCCCGAAAGCCATGAACCCACTGCTGAACCGAGCCATCCATTCCGATTTTCGGCCCTACGTTTACCGACCCTGGTTCTGGCTGGTTTTGGCGGTTCTGCTACTTTCACTGATCGCGTCCGGCATCATATCCCACAACAATCGTCTGAGCAGGGAAGACCCTGCGGCTTATGCTATAAAAACCGCCAACCGGGTATTGAACAAGTATTTGCGCCAGGCCACGGAAGCCGCCTCCAGGCTTTCGCCAGAGTTTTATCCACTGGCCGAAAGCGGACTTTCACAGTATCTGGCCAAGAAATTCGGCATTTCCCGCAGCCTGGGCACCGGCGAACTCCTTAACAAGTTGCGGCAAAAGGACCTTCCTCCACGATTGATTGAGCAGATGGAGGAATTTCTGCTGCTGTGCCAGGAAGCGCGCTACATGCCCGGTGGAACCGAAGCGACCGACCTGCACGGAGCTTTGCTGAAGCTTCGCCTGTTGGTTCAGGCCCTCAGCCGCCTGCGCTCTGGCAACGGAAAACCCCGAAACGGATTCTCGGCAAATATGGGTAACAGCTTGCCGGAGGAGAAGCAATGAAGAAAATCCTTACCCTGCTGATGCTGTCCGTCTGCGTGTTTCTGGCAGCGCAAGGCCAACCGGAACAGCAGTTTATGCTTCCGGGCGATTCCCTCCGGGTTTCCCACAATGATTACAAGGCCACTCTTGACAGGCTGGCCCCACTCGTGGAAAAAGGCATCCGAAACGCCGATCTGTATTATGATCTGGGTGTCTGTCACCACCACCTGGGCAACGAGGGCCAGGCCGTGCTCAACTTCCTACGCGCCCTGAACATAGATTCCTCCCATCCCCAGGCCCGGGAAAACCTCGTTTACATCCACGCGCTTAATCCAAACCTGCCCCAGGAGCCGCGTCAGCCATATCTGGTGCAGATTTTCCTGAATGTTTACGCCTACTTTTCCCTCAACCGGCTGGCTGTCATGGTCCTGGTCCTCGCCCTGCTCACCACGCTCAGCCTGCATTTGCTTTTCCACTACCCACCGGAACGGGAGCGCGGCCTTCCGGTTCTTTTGGTGCTTACCTTCGGGATTCTTCTGCTCTTTTTCAGCGGCGCCCTCGCGGTGAAGCACCACCGTTGGCTGCATAACCCCAAAGCGGTGGTTTTAAGGCCTGCGGAACTGCGGACTAGCCCGGGCTCGGGCAGAATGCTGAAGGAATTAGTGCCCGCCACTACTGTAACGATAAAGTCTGCCTCGGGAACCCAGATGCAAGTTGTTCTACCGGACGGCCTTAGCGGCTGGATTGACAGACAGGCCATTGAACCGGTGGTCCCAAACCAAAAACTATAGGAGATAGCCATGCCCAAACCCAAGATTTTCATAACCCGCAATATCCCCCAGCCTGCTCTGGACAGGCTCGCGGAAGTTTTTGACATCAGCATCCACGCGAACGACAAAGCCATTGGCAGACAGCAGCTTATGGAGGCTGTAAAGGACATGGATGCCCTGCTTTGCCTGCTAACGGACAGCATTGACAAAGAACTGCTGGAGGCTGCCCCGCGGCTGATATGCGTATCCAATCTTGCCGTTGGCTTCAACAACATCGACCTGGAATACGCCAATAGCAGGAACATAGCTGTCTGCAACACCCCCGGCGTGCTCACAGAAACCACCGCCGACCTCACTTGGGCGCTGCTGCTCGCCTGCGCCAGACGCATGGTGGAGGCTGACAACTATGCCCGCTCAGGCCGTTTCGAAGGCTGGGAACCATTGCTGATGCTGGGAGTGGACGTTTTTTCCAAAACCCTTGGCATCATCGGCATGGGCCGCATCGGCAGCGCCGTGGCCCGCCGCGCCGAAGGTTTCGGGATGAAGGTGCTCTGGTTCGATCCCCAGGTCGATCCCAAAACTGTTTCCGACAAATACGAGCGCGCTGACCTCCGCCACCTCTGCTCCAGCTCCGATTTCATCAGCATCCACGTCCCCCTAACCCCCGACACCCATCATCTTGTCAACGTGGAACTGCTCTCCCTGATGCGGCCGACAGCCGTGCTGATAAACACTGCCCGGGGCCCGATCGTGGATGAGGAAGCGCTGATCAAGGCGTTGCAGGATAAAAAGATCGCCGCCGCCGGGCTGGACGTGTTTGAGAATGAGCCGGAAATCCCGGCTGAGCTTCTCGAGTTGGAAAACGCTGTCCTGTTGCCGCACATCGGCTCCGCCTCCATCGAAACCCGCACCAAAATGGCCCTCATGGCCGCGGAGAATGCCATCGCCGTGATCCAGGGAACGGAACCGCCCGCGCGGGTCAACTGAAATCCCGATTTTCCCGCCTGATACCTGCCCTGCCATTAATCGGGCCAATGTCCGGCTTGCCCTCTTTTTAGCCTGCTTCCCTGCTTAGCCCCTCAGGGTGCGGCTCTCATATTCTCCCCGCATTATGCCCGCATTCAATGCGGGCATTGTGCGGGAGGCAACTTTGTGGGGAACTTGACCGCCTTCATGAGGAATGCAAGGTCATCCCACGCCACAACAGGATGTTGGCTCGAAACTTCGTGAGTTCCGCCTGTCCGGCAAAGGCATTGATTCACCCCAGATAATGCAGCGGGGTTTTCCAGCTTCGAAAAAAGGCGGTCCGAAGACCGCCTGTATCACATTGAAGGTTAATTCAGGGTTCAGGTTTCGATCACTTCCACGTTGGCGCGGGGCAGGATCATCTTGCTTCCGTCCTCGAACTGGGCTTCCAGCACACGGACGAGGGTCTCGGATTCCACTTTTGTAAGCTCTTCCGGTAGACCGGTGACCTTGGCGATCTTGCCAAAATTCGGTTGGCGGATCACGCGGATGAGCGTTCCCGGCTCAAGCACTGGCATGGAGCTTTCTTTCACCACCAGTTCAGTTTCGTCGAAGGGCAGCGGCACGATTATCTCGGGGCGGATAACGCCGGCGCGGATCTGGGTGCGGCCGTGGATGGAGGTCTTTTTGCCGTTGAATCTGTTCAGCAGTTCAAAGGTCTTGCGGGCCATGGTTATCTTGCCAAAGCCTTCCGTGACCACGATGGTGATGCCGATATTTTCGTGTCCGGTGATGGCCACGCCGATATCGTAGCCCAGGAGTTTCTTGATGTCCTGGTCATCGATTCCGCCTGTGATGATGGCTTTGGCTCCGTGTTTGCGGGCGGCTTCGATCACATCGAAAGACACGAAGGAGCCGGTGACGATGATCTTGCCGGCGCAGGCTTCGGTGATTTCAGCCGTTGTGACCTCGGCATCCGGGGATTTGGCAATGACCATGATCTCGCCGATGGTTTCGCCACCGATTCCAAAGATGCCCTGGATGTAGGCGCTCTTGTTTTCGATGATGACGCCTTCCTCTGGCATCACGTCGGTTACCACGCCGTCGATGAAGGCTTTCACCTGCACGGGGATGCGCGGTTCTCGAAGCAAGACCTGTCCGGTGACCGAGGAGATGCTTTCCACCTCTCCCTTCACGGGTGAGCGGACATCGTTTTTGAACAGCCCGGTGCCAAAGAGGCCTTTGGTTTCTGCCAAAACGGTGTTAGTGTCGATTTGCTGCCCGGCTTCGATCTTGATGAAATTCATCAGTTGGGCGGGCGTGACGCCAAGTTTGTTGGCCAGGTTGAAAGGCACCACCTTGCCAGGAAGCAGGGTTTCCGCCACCACGGTCTCGGCTTTTACGTGATCGCCCTTTTTCACAAGCACCTGGCCCTTCAGGGGCAGGATACGTTCTTTTCTCAGAATTATGTTGTCAGTTACTGTGAGTCCGGCAGAGTATGCTTGTCCCATTCTTTCCTCCTACTTCAGTATCTTATCAGGATAGGCCTTGAAATCGGTCATCCACTTCTTCAGGGTGGCGATGCGTTCGGCGCGGTCGGTGGGAATCACGAAAGGCTGGCGTCCGCGGGTGTCCAGAACGATGCCGACGATGCCGCCGTGCAGATCGATTGTGAGTTCCTTGCTTTTGTGCTCGTCGAGGACGAGGCCGCCGTGGGTTCTCAGTGTGGCTTTGGCCACTTCGCCCACGCCGCAGGGGATCAATCTGACTTCGCCGAAAGGAATATCCTCAACCCATGTCTTGCCGTCGGGAAGCTCGAGTCTGGCGTGGAGAGCGGGTTTTCCCACCTTGCTCTTGCCCACCGGGGCCACGCAGGAGCCCAGATAGACCATGCAATCCTTGCGGAACACCTCGGTGGCCGCTTTGGTGCTGATCTCGGAGAGCACGCCCAGATGCGGCATCATGAAGATGCTGTCCACCGCCAGGCGGGTTACGCCCTCCGGCAGGAAAGCGTTGATGAGCAGCATCACGGTCTGATGTCTGCGCGGAGCGTGGGAAAGCACACCACCGCTGCCCACGAGGAGGTCAAGGGTCATCATGTTCACGATTGTGGCGCCGGAAGTTGACTGGCTGAAGGCTTCGGAGATGTCGCGCTGGCGCTGCATGCCTTTGAGGCTGCTGGCAAATTCTTTGTGCTGCTCGAAAGCCAGGCGCAGAGCTTCGATCGCGATGGCCTGTTCCAAAACGAGTTCCTCCAGCAGGGAGGGAATCGTGGTGGGCCGGATCATCTTGTTCTTGATCATGTTGCGCAGATAGTTCTCATCTATGTCCAGAGGAACCCAGCGCATGATGTTGTCCAAGCCTGCGGAAGCCAGAACGTTTGATATGCTGTAGCTCATGCCGAGGTTGGCGCTCACGGTGCGGTTGAAGATAAAATCCTCCGTGAAGACGGAAAAGACGTCCGTGGTGGCACCGCCGATATCAACACCCACCACCTCAATGTTTTCCTCTTTGGCGATAGCCTGCATGATGCTGCCAACCGCCGCAGGGGTGGGCATGATGGGAACGCTTTCGTGATCAGGGCCTTGGCACCAAGCCATCAGCTTGTTGTAGCCCGGGGCCTGTTTCATCACGTGCTCCATGAAAAGGTCGTGGATCTTGTCTCGGGCGGGGCCGAGGTTCTCGGTTTCCAGTTTTGGGCGGATGTTATCGGTGACGATGAGGTCAACCTTGTCGGCCAGGGAATCCTTGATGTGCTGCTGGGCTTCCTTGTTGCCGGCATATATCACCGGCAGCTTGTAACCGGCACCCAGACGGGGCTTGGGATCAGCTCCGCTGACGAGCTCCGCCATCTCCACCACGTGCTTCACAGTGCCGCCGTCCTCGCCCCCGGCCATGAGAATCATGTCCGGACGCAATTCGCGGATGCGTTCAATCTTTTCGTGGTTCATGCGTTTGTCGTTGCTGGCGATGAGGTCCATAACAATGGCGCCCGCGCCAAGGGCGGCTCGCTCGGCGCTTTCACCTGTCATGGATGCCACCACGCCGGTGACCATCATCTGCAGTCCACCGCCGGCCGAGGAGGTGGAAACATAGGCGTCCACGCCCACGTCGCCTTTTCGCGGAATCACGAATTCACCGTTTTCCATGAAGCGGATATTGGGGTTGTTATACTTGAGCCGGGCCAGCTCTTCCAATTCCTGAGTGGCGTTGATCACGCCCTTTGTAACGTCGTTGAGCGGGGCCTCCACAGTTGTGGGTGCCTCGCCGCGGATGGTTTGGCGATATTCGCCGTCCACCCATTCGATCAAAATTGCCTTGGTGGTCGTGCTGCCGCAGTCCGTGGCCACGATCCGGGTCAGGCGTTTTTCGTCGTATTGCATTATACCTCCGCTTATTCAGCTGATTTATCGTCTTTTTTGAAAAGTTTTCGGATGGCCGCCCGGTACTGGTTTTTACGACGCTGGCGGCGAAGTTTTGCCTCGGCCCGGCGTTCGCGGTTGAGCTCTTCGTCCAGCTCGTCGATACGTTTGATCAGGCGTTTGAGGTGAACTTCTTCCTGGATCATCAGGGCGAAATGCTGATATTTCTCCGAATCGAAGACCATTTCAGCAAAGGGCAAAATGAAAAACATAGCCTGGCTGGCGATGCCGTGCAGGGGATGCAAGGATTCCAGCAGCAGAATTCCAGCCGAGCCCATCTGCTTTTCCACAAAGAAGCGCGCCACCTTTTCAATCATCTGGTTCGCTTCATCGGAAGTGAGCGTGGTCTTGATTTCCTGATACTCTTTTTTCATGTCACACAGCCCTTGTGGCAGTGAGAACAGCCACCCGGGAAGCGCCGCCCGCTTTTAGCACTTGCGAGACTTCATTAACTGTGGTGCCGGTAGTGAAAACGTCATCCACCACAATGATCCTTTGGCCACCGACATTCGCTCCGCGGCGCAGGGTGAAAGCTCCGGAAAGGTTGTCCAGACGTGCCTGGCGGCTCAAATTGGTCTGGCTCCGGGTGTTTTGACGGCGAATCACAGGTTGGGAAAATGGAATGCCAAGTTCGAAGGCCAGGGCGCGGCCCAGAAGTTCTGACTGGTTGTAGCCCCGGTCGCGTTCGCGCACCCTGTGCAGAGGCACAGCCGTCACAAGGTCAAAATTGCCCCGGAAACGTTTGGCAGCGGGAATGGACATCAGGGCCTGACTGAAAAAAACAGCCGGAGACCTGATGTCGCTATATTTGAGGTGATACACCAATTCCTGCGCCGGAGTTTTGAAAACATAAGCAGCCCGCGCGTAGTCGAACTTGAAGGCCAGGTGGGAACAGGCTTCGCAGCGGTAGTCTGCCAGCGGGGCCCCGCATTTGTTACAATAGTTCTCCATAATTGGCTGCAAACGCTCGCGGCACTGGGAACAGAGGACCTCTGCTGCCGAATCCACAGATTCGTTGCAAGCCAGGCACACCGGCGGGAACAAAAGTTTATCCACAGAACCCAAAATGGCGTTCCAGCGCATCGAAAAACCTTTTACCATCCTGGTTTGTAACAAACTTTGTGGCTGAACGTTCGGGATGGGGCATCATTCCCAACACCCGGCCGGAGGGATCGCAAATGCCGGCAATGTTGTCCCGGGAGCCGTTGGGATTGGCTTCCAAAGTAGTGTTTCCCGAGGCATCGCAATAGCGAAAAACTATATGGTTGTTGTCCCGCAATTCGTTGTAAACGTGATCATCACAGAAATAGTTGCCGTCTATATGGGCGATAGGCATGTCCAGAACTGTGCCGGAGGGGATGCCTTCGGTGTAAGGAGTGGTGGAGTTTTCCACCCTCACATGTTGATGCCGGCAGATGAAGTTCAAACCGCTGTTCATCAGCAGCGTGCCAGGCAATAGGCCACATTCTGTGAGGATCTGGAACCCATTGCAAATCCCCAGCACCAAGCCGCCGCGCCGGGCATACGCCAGCACTTCGTTCACGACGGGTGAGAATCTGGCCAGCGCTCCGCCGCGGAGATAGTCGCCATAGGAAAATCCACCCGGAAGCACTACCAGATCAGGTTGTTGTAGGTCACGGTCCTTGTGCCAGACCAAACTGACATCATGCCCCCGAGAGGCAAAAACCTCCAGGGCATCATGATCACAGTTCGAACCGGGGAAGGTTATCACGCTAACTTTCAAGCTGGTTTTCCTCCCGCTGTTCCAGAGTGAAATGGAAGTGTTCGGTATTGGGATTGGCCAGCAGATCACTGCAGATCTTCTCTGTTTCCCGCTTCGCCAGCTCCGGATCCGAGTGGTTGAAACTGATTTCGATGTATTTGCTGACGCGGGTTTCATCCACACTGGAGTACCCCAGCTGATGCAGGGTATTCGTGACCGCTTTTCCCTGCGGATCAAGCACGTTGGGTTTGAGAAAGACGTGTATTTTGGCTAAGATCATTCTATTAACCTTTGGCTTTTTATCAGTTATTCACATTCTGGCGGAGCCATTTTTAGTCAATGGATTTTTTGCAACTGCTTGGCTCAAAGCCGCGGAAACGCGATATTTCTTCCACAACCCAGCCTCTTTGGCAGTGAAAAGCCTGCCAATTCTGTATTACGCAAAGGCCTTCTTTATTGAATGTCGCGTATATTATTCCGGTTCCGGCGAGGTGGGAGTTTCACCCGTGACATGGCCACGTTTCATCAGGTGGGAGATCAAGCCTTGGTAGCGGTTGAGCAAATGGGCCATGAATTTTGGTTCAGCCATACCGGCCAGGCTTTCTTTGGCGGAGCGGTAGCCAAAATCGTAAAAATCTTTCACATTGGCCAGATCGAACATGTTCTTACGGGGATCGTGGGCATCGATGAAGAGGTCGGGAGGGTTATGCAGCATGGCCTGGATTGCCACAAAGCCCTGGTTTTGCAGAATGGACTGGATTACCACCTCATGAGTACGGAGGTCATTATTGACCAAGGGGGTAGTCACGCCTATCTTTTCAGCCTCCTGCGAAACCGGCGGCAGCACATTGACGGCGATGGTGAAAGATCCCGGCACGAGGTCTTTGAAGGCCACAGGCAAAGGATGTTCGATACCCCCATCCACGAAGAGGTGGCCTTGCATCTCGTGGGGCGAAAAGAGCAAAGGCAGCGACGAAGAGGCCCGCAGCGCGCTTGTGAGGGACCCTTTGTCAATGAGGATGGTCTTGCGCAGATTGAGGTCGTAGGCCACAGCCACAAAGGGCAGGAGCAGTTCCTCGATTTTCACCGGCCCTATCCACTTGGCGAAGAGGTCCATGACCTTCTTCTTATTGTGCAGGCTCTTGATCAGGTCCAGAGAGAGTTTTAGGGGTTGAAAGGGCACCCAGCCGGGATTGAAGAGTAGCGTGGTTTTGCTGTCAAGAGCCAGCGCCAGGATCTCCTGCGGGGTTTTTCCCATGGCATAAAGCCCGCCGACTATTGCGCCCATCGAGGTCCCCACTATACCGGTGATGTCAAATTCCTCGCAAATCGCCTCAATGGCGCCGATGTGCGCCAAGCCGTAGGCAGCGCCGCCGCCCAAGATGAGTCTGGCTTCCCTTTTCATGGATGTCATTTTAGGGCAAGGAATAGATTGTCAAGCAAAACGCGGCATCAGGAGCAAAAAAAGCGCGGAAACCCGAAGTGGGGATTTCCGCGCCATAATGGAACCGGGATGAGGATTATTCCCCGGCCTCCGGAGGAGTAAAGGTCCGGGAGCTCAATTCCCTGTCCAGCATCAGGATGCCATGCATGTTGTCACCGATCATTTCCAACTGGCTCACGATGCGGTCAACGCTCGCCTCTTCCTCAACCTGTTCGTCCACATACCATTGCAGGAAGCCTCTGGAGGCGTGGTCGTTTTCGGAAATGGCGATGTCCATCAGGTTATTGATGCTCTTAGTGACGAACTGCTCGTGTTCGAGAGCCGCTTTGAAGGCCTTGAGCGGATTTCCGAAGTCCACTTCCGGCTTTTCTATGGCCATAAGTTCCACCTTGCCGCCTCGCTCTATCAGGTAGTCGAAGAATTTCATAGCGTGAAAGTGTTCTTCCTCGCTTTGCGCCTTCATCCAGCTGGCCATGCCGTCCAGGTTTTCGTTGGCAAACCAGGCTTGCATGGAGATGTAGAGGTATTCTGAAAACAGCTCTTTATTGATCTGTTCATTGATGGCTTTTTCCAGGGTCTTGCTTATCATGGGTATCTCCTATAAATACTTATTTAGTTGTTGTTCTACGTGTTGCGTGATGCCGGCCAGAGTGGCCGCATCCGGGATGTATTGCGTTTTAACCGGCTCCAGCATCTCAAAACCGCATTCCTTGGGATCGCCCAAAAGCTGCTGCAGAATGGAGACGCTTTGCCCGCCCCAGCCGTAAGAACCAAAGGCCAGGCCAATCCTTTGCTTTGGTGAAAGCCCTTTAAGATAGTAGATGAAGGCTGCCACGGTGGGCAGGATCGAATTGTTCAGGGTGGGCGAGCCCACAGCGATGAATCTGGCATCCATCACGTCGGTCATGATGTCTGAAATATGGTTGGTTTGCAGGTTCAGCATTTTTAGTTTAAAACCTTTGTTTTCAAAGGCCTGAGCGATGGCTTTGGCCATTTTTTCGGTGGAGCCCCACATTGAGTCATAGATTATCAGGGCGCGCCGGGGATCGGCCACGTTGTTTGCCCAATCCGTGTAGGCAGCAAGGATTTGGGGAATGTGTTCTGTCCAGATGAGGCCGTGACTGGGAGCGATCATCCCGATATCGAGTTGGGAAGCCGCTTCCAGGGCTTTGCGCACCTGTGAGGAATAGGGCAGCACGATGTTGGCATAATACTTTTTTGCCTCCTCCATCGCGATACTGAAAGGGTAATCCGTTGCCAGGCGTTCGCTGGAGGCGATGTGCTGGCCAAAAGCGTCGTTTGAAAAGAGGATCTTTTCCTGAGGGCAATAGGTCACCTGATTATCAGGCCAGTGCACCATCGGCGTGGTGAGAAAACTCAGGTCGCGCTTGCCGATATTGATGCTGTCGCCGCTTTTGATTTCCTTAAAGTTCCAGTCCTGACCGCAGTGCATCTTCAAACCCCTGATGCCGCTGGCGTTGGTGTAGATCTTGGCGTTGGGGATCAGCTTCATCAGCATGGGCAAGCCGCTGGAGTGGTCCATCTCCACGTGGTTTTGCACGATTATGTCGATTTTGGCGGGGTCGATAACGTCGCTGATGCGGGCCAGCATCTCATCATAGAGGTAATACTTCACGTTGTCGATCAGGGTAACCTTCTCGTCAATGATCAGATAGGCGTTGTAGGTGGAACCACGCTGGGTTAGGTAGCCGTGGAAACTCCGCAGGTCCCAGTCTATTCCACCGACCCACCAGATATTTTCTCTTAACTTATACGCTTTCATTATTTTTCCTCATGGTTCAATTATTTGTGATGGCCAAATGTCCTACTAATACAATATACACTCAGAGAATCGTACGGGCAAAAAAAACTTTACCCATGCCCGCAAAACAGGTCCTGGGGTTGTGAAATCCCAGCTGCCTGGCTTCTTGTCCGTTAAACCGGCCTTATCTCATTTGGCCAGAACGGCTTTCACAGTGCGGCTTTCTTTTCCGGAGGACAGCCTGATAAGATAAATCCCAGCGGCCAAAGACCTTCCCGCCCCGTCCTTGCCGTCCCAGAAGGTCTGATGCGTTCCGGCGCTTTTCTTGGCCTCCAGCAGGGTCCGCACTTTCTGGCCTTTGAGGTTGTAAACCGAAATCTCGATGTGGCCAGCCGTTTCCAGCCTGAAACTGATTCCGGCACTGGGATTGAAAGGATTGGGGTAAACGCTCAGCGCGACGCCCACTCCGGGCATTGCGGGATCCTCGGCTGGAACGATCTCCTGATATCCCATGCAATATCTGTACTGAGGCATAAATTCCTCTTCCCCGTAGTTTGGAGAAAAGGTCGTTTCCGCGATGGGATAGCCTTGCTGGTAAGTATAGTCTTTGTATTGACTCAGGTTCCAGATTTCAGGGTCCCAAGGATAGAGCCGGACGAAGTTTTCAATGGTGTTCAGAAACCCGTCGCTATTGTAGCTGTGGAACCAGCGGTACCTCTCACTCCAGGTGCCATTGGCGCCTGGGTGGAAGACCCTTTCCTCCAGCAACTTGGAGGGTTGAACCCCGACGAAAAAGCACGATAGGGTCCCCAAGTATGAAAATTCCAGCTGGCGCAGGTAAGATTCATGGGTGGTCTGGTCATCATTGTGGTAAACATAGTTCCTGCGTTCCTGTACATACCACTGATCCCAATCGGCATCGATTCTGGATACCAATATTTCGCTCGGCCGGCTGGCAGAATCCATAGCATAGTCATATATTATTACGGACGGCACGGGTGATTCATAACCATAGGTGAATTCAACCACCCGTTTCAGGATGTTGGTGTCAGGCCAGTAGATGAAGATGGTCTGACGATGTATCATCCCCTCATACATGTTCAAGTTGTAGTTGATCTCTTGCGGCATGCCGTTCTCATATTCATACAGCAGTTCCCAGGATGGATACCATGCCCCTTCATAGTAATATTCTTCGGTCACATGCTGGGCTTGGCCGTCGTCGCTGTACTCAAAGAGGGTCCGGCCAGCTAATTCCAGCGGGTCACCCGGGTTCGAAGCCCAATAATGATTGATGCAGCCAATCCTGCCAAGGCTGTCATAAATGGCTTCCTGGCGCCACGTGTCTATCCATCCGTCTTCGTAACACTGATGCAGCAAGCAGTCCATACCCCGCGTCCCGCTCAACGCGGCCAGGAACTGCCGGGGAGTGGGGTCAAAACCGGCTTCGGGAAGCCGCGGCCTTGCCGGATGGCCTGCCCAAACCGTTGCCCAACAGACAAGCAATACTGCCATAAAGATCATTTTGCGCATCTCAATCTCCTTGGAAGTTGTGTCTCACCGGATCATAAATCCACCACTTCCGGCGAAAGCATTATCTCACCACCGCCAGTTATTTGTCAAGTGTTTTTTGGCTCATTTTCACTTATGGAGGCTAAAGCCTTCAGGGCTGTTTTCTGGCTGGGCGCCAACACCCACTTGAATCAAAATACAGCCACAAATTCTCACCCACCGCCATGTCCTGTCAGTCAGGTCCTTAGCGCCCGATTCCGTTCCCCTCCCCTTCCTCCCGCATGATGCTCGCATCAAATGCGGGTATCATGCGAGAGGCGCGCCCGGGACAAGGGACAGGGCCTTAACGGCCAGACAATATGCCTTCAATCCTCCTCGGAGTACCCGGCGCTGGGATTAAGGCAGTTCCGCCCAGTTCACTTCTGGCAAACCGGGCAGTAAAAGGTCCCGCGCCCTCCCTGCTTGATCTTGGCGATTTTGTGACCCTGCGGGCAGAGGTCTTTTTGGTAAACCCGCAGGAAATTCTGGAACTGGCCGGTCTTATCGTCCACCCTGCGGAAATCAGAGATCGAGGTTCCGTTCATAGCGATGGCTTCCCGCAGTACGGACTTTGTTTCCGCCACGAGCTTTTTCAGCCGGGGCAGGCTGAGCCGGCCAGCCGGGGTGGCGGGATCAATCTTTGCCCGGTAGAGGATCTCGCAGGCGTAGATGTTGCCCAGCCCGGCGATCAGCCTTTGGTCTAGCAACGCGTTTTTGACCGGTGTCTTGCGGCCCTTCAGGATTTTCTGCAGATGCGCGCCGTCGAATTCGTCGGAGAGCGGTTCGATTCCAAGTTCCGGCATGAATTTGCCCAGATTCCCGGTTTTGCAGAGTACGATTTTGCCGAAAGTGCGGATGTCGATGAAATGGAGCTTTCCCATCCCTGAGAGAAGGAAACAGGCCCGCTCGTGGACCGAAGTGCCGCTCACGGCCTTGTCCGTGACCAGTTTTCCCGTCATCCGCAAGTGAATGATAACGCTGATCCCGCCCTCCAGATCCAGGATCATGTATTTCCCGCGCCGGTGGTGGGACAGGAATCTGGCCGGAAACACCTTTTCAGGCAATTCTGGATCCTTCACCACCGTACCCGGATAAAAACAGTCCAGTCCAAGTATCTCCTTGCCTTTCAGTTCCTTAGCCACTCCATCCAAAACAGTCTGCACTTCTGGCAATTCTGGCATGACGTCTATCTCCTGATGATTGAATGATTCTTTGCTGATATGCTAATCCCTCCGGGCAGTTGAGCCAGAAAAATCATTCATTATCCTGAATGGGAAGGCGATGATATTTGTTGACAGAATCAGGGTGACCCATATTTTGCTTAGATAAGGCAAAGTCAAAAAAATGGAGATGCGGATGAGGATCAGATTGGATCAACGACTCGAATTGCTTTTAACGGCCATGTTCATATCGGACTATGATACCAAGGGTTTCTGCGTTGATCCTGAAGACGAACATGCTCGCGAGGCGCTTGAGAAATTTGGCAGTTTCGTAGCACATCCAGCCGTGGCCAATATCAGCCGGGTGTGGGGTACGGAAATTGACTGTAGCTCCCCACCCCATTACGCTTTGACGCTTACCGAAGACATAAAGCTGGACCCCACCTTCAACTTGGACCAAGTTCGGGAAAATCTGGTTCCAAACGCTGATCTGAGCAGATTCACGGCTGACCTGCGCGGCTTCCATCGTAAAGCGGATTTCACCCTGCATTTCAGTCAACTTCAGTCGCGTCTGGCGCCCTGGCTGGAGAAGCTGAACGATCTGATAGCCCGAAGGCCGGTTCAGCATATCCTGGAACACTATCTGGGGCAGGAGCTTCCGGCTACGGAGGTGTTGTTGTGCACTCTGACCAGGCCATTTTTGTCCGTCACTGTTTCAGGGACTCGCGGAGAGACTTTGTATTGTCTGTGCAGCAGGAAATGGCTGGAGATCGCTGAGCAGAAAGACAGCCTGGAACGCATCCTGATTTCAGCGATCTGGCATGAATTTTCCCACCATGAAATCAACCCGCTCACTTTCGGGCTGTATGATAACCTGAATAAATTGAACCAAGAACAGGTGAACTGGTGCTGCGCCCTGAACGAAAGCATAATTAATGCTATTACCATCCGATTGCTGCTACAGGAGGAGGTCATTTCCGAAAAGCACACTGACTGGATGGTGAAGAACGCTGAACTAAACAAGGCACCACAAACCCGCGCCGTGCTTGATCTGCTGCTCGATTATGAACAAAACCGGTCCAGGTATCCAGACATCTCTTCCATCCACCCGCGACTGGTGAAGGCAGTAGGACCCCCACCCCGGTAGGATCTTCTGGCACAGGGCATCACGGGCATCTCCGACCCTTTCAAGTAAGCGCGACCTCCTGTGCTGCAACGGGTTGCCTTCCCCGCCAAATTATCCTTTGACAAAATACCGACGGCAGCAAATCTATGTTTTCAGAGAAAGGGAGAGACCAAGATGTCATTTGTACACTTACACAACCACACCCAGTACAGCCTGTTGGACGGTGCTTGCCGGGTTGACAGGATGGTAGCGCTGGCCAAGGAATACGGCATGCCGGCTGTAGCTATCACAGACCACGGCAACCTGTACGGAGTGATAGATTTTTACAAACAAACCACCAAAGCTGGTTTGAAGCCGATCATAGGCATGGAAGCCTACATCATCAACGGCGAACTGGACAGCGAGCACAACAAAAACGACAACCGCTACCACCTGATTTTGCTGGCGCAGAACTACACCGGCTACAAAAACCTGATGATGCTCTCCTCCATCTCTTTCATCGACGGTTTTTACTACAAGCCACGGATCAGCAAATCGCTACTGGAAAAGCACAGCGAAGGCCTGATCTGCCTCAGCGCCTGCATTCAGGGCGAAATCGCCTCCCTGCTGGCCAACAACCGGGAAGACGAAGCCCGGGAAGCCGTGAAATGGCATCAGAGGGTCTTTGGAGACCGATATTTCCTGGAAATCCAGGACCATGGGCTGGGGCTTGAGCGCGAAGTGATGCCGGCTTTGATCAAACTGGCCAAAGAGATGAACCAGCCGCTGGTACTCACCAACGACTGCCACTATTTGCATAAGGAAGACAACGAAGCCCACGACATCCTGCTCTGCATCCAGACGGCAAAAACCTTCAACGACCCAGACCGCATGAGATATAACACGGAGCAGCTCTACTTCAAAAGCCCCGAAGAGATGAAACAGCTGTTTCCGGAAGAACCTGAGGCCTATGCCAACACGCTGAAGATCGCCGACATGATCGATCTGGAGCTGAAATACGACAAGTTCCTGCTGCCCGAAATCGAGACCCCGCCGGAGTTTGAGGACATGGGCTGCTATCTCCGCGCGCTCTGCGAAGAGGCGGCAAAAGAAAAGTATCCTGAAATGACTGATGAAGTGCGGAAACGCATTGATTTCGAGCTGGATGTGATCCACCGCATGGGCTTTGATGGATATTACCTGGTGGTGAAAGACCTGATCGACAATGCCCGCAAACAAGGTGTTCCGGTGGGTCCGGGACGCGGTTCCGGCGCCGGCAGCATCATCGCTTATCTGCTTGATATCGTGCAAATCGATCCCATCCGCTACGGCCTGCTCTTTGAGCGTTTCCTCAATCCAGACCGCATCAGCATGCCGGATTTCGACATCGATTTCTGCGCCCAGAAACGCGGCATGGTGATCGACTACATCGTGCAGAAATACGGCCGCAACAGCGTTACCCAGATCATCACCTTCAGCACCCTGGGAGCCAAATCCGTGATCAAGGATGTGGCCAGAGTGCTGATGGTGCCTGCTACTGAAGCCAATAATATCACCAAGACCATCCCCTCCAACAAGACTTTAGAGGAGGCCTATAAAGAATCTCCGGATTTCCGACACCTAATTGACAATAACGAGCTCTATCAAAGCATCTACAAACACAGCATCGTGCTGGAAGGGTTGATCCGCCAGACCGGCATCCACGCCGCCGGGCTGGTGATCGCGCCGGGCGACCTCAAAGAATACATTCCGCTCACCTGCAGCAACCAGAAAGATTCCGACACCAACATCCTGATGCAGTACGAAGGAAAATGGCTGGACGAACTGAAGTTCCTCAAAATGGACATCCTGGGGCTGAAAACCCTCACCATTATCCAAAAAACGGTAGATTTGGTGCGCCAGTCCCACGGTGTGGAACTGGACATCGACCACCTTGACCTCAGCGATAAGAAGGTGTACAAGCTTCTTGGCAATGGGGATACGGACGGCGTTTTCCAGTTTGAAAGCGACGGCATGCGCAAATATCTTATCGACCTGAAGCCAAACCAGTTTGAAGACCTGATCGCCATGGTGGCGCTTTACCGGCCCGGCCCGATGAAATTCATCGATACCTATATAGCGCGCAAACACAAGCGGGAAAAAATGGTTTACGACCATCCCGTGATGGAGCAAATCCTGAAGGAAACCTATGGTGTCACCGTTTACCAGGAACAGGTGATGCGGATTGCCATCGAGATGGCCAAATTCACCCGGGGCCAGGCCGACACGCTACGCAAGGCAATGAGCAAGAAGAGTCTGGACACGCTGATGCAGCTTAAACAGCTTTTTACCAAAGGGGCAACCGCCAACGGCGTGCAAAGCAAGATTGCGGACAAGATTTGGAATGACTGGCTGGATTTCGCGCAATATGCCTTCAACAAAAGCCACGCCACCTGCTACGCTTTGGTTGCTTACCGAACAGCCTGGCTGAAAGCTCACTATCCTGTGGAATTCATGGCCGCGTTGCTTTCTCTGGAAGACGACCCGGCCAAGGTGCCGATTAAGATTGAAGTCTGCAACGCCATGGGCATCAAAATCTTGCCGCCAAACCTGAACCGTAGCGACAAAGAATTCACCGTGCGTGGAAAAGAGGTGATGTTTGGCCTCAGGGCCATCAAAAACATAGGCGACGCAGCCATCGACGCGATCGTGGAAGACCGGCAGAATAATGGCCATTATACCAGTATCTACAATTTCTGCAGCCGGCTGGACAGCAGCGCAGTGAACAAGACCGTGCTGGAAAGCCTGATCGCCAGCGGCTCTATGGATGATCTGGAGGGCAGCCGGGCCCAAAAATGGGCTGTGATCGAACAAGCCCTGTCTTTCAACACCGGAGCGCAAAGAGACAAAAAGATAGGCCAGACCTCACTATTTGACCTTATCACCACCGACAGCGACACTGAGGAATATTATCCCCCTCTACCGGTGGAAGAGCCCTGGAGCTATGCCGACCAACTGGAAAAGGAAAAGGAAGTTCTGGGTTTCTATCTGGGCGGACATCCGCTCAATGAATACCGCAGCTTGGTGAAATACCTCACCAATGCCAACTCGCAGAGCATCAAAAGCTCCAGTGGCAAAGACCTGGTGCTGACGGGCATCGTTTCCGGCATTTCCCGCAAACGTGACAACAAGGGCAACCCCTACGCTTTTGTCGAGTTTGAGGACCTCAGCGGACGCTTTGAGGTGGCGCTGTTCAACCAAGATTACGAAAAACACTTCTCCAAGCTGGCCACCGGCAAAATCTTCTTCGTTTTCGGCAACCGTTCCGGCTACAACAGCAACGAGGACAGCATGCCGCGGATCAGCCCCACAGACTTGGTCCCGCTGGATGAATTGCCCCAGAGCCTGCGGGGCGAAATTCGCCTCAATTTGACCTTGGCAAGGCTTTCCGAAGAATTCGTGGACGAGTATCAAACGCACACCGAGACAAACCGGGGCGGCTTCGCGATCAAGACCAGCATCACAACGAACGAAGGCGACAGCTATCTGCTGGAAGCTCAAAGGAAGATCTTCCCCAGCAACGATTTCTTACAGTGGCTGGAGGAAAAACAATACGATTTCAGCCTCCGGGTGGCAAGCAATGGTAAAAGCGGCTAAACTGACGCTGCTGCTGATTCTGCTGGCCCCGTTTCTGCCAGCCCAGGAGATCATCTTTGAGCATTACGATACGGGAGTCGATCTGTGGGTTCTGATTCCCTATAACTCACTGGTATTCAAAGCTGACGTAACCGAATCCCGCTACCAGCTGGTGATGGAACTGAAAAATACCAAGACGAAGAAAACGCTGAGTTTCGACCAAACCTTCGTGGTGCCGAAACGTGACTGGCTGCAGGATACCGCCATCCCTGTGACCTTCAGCGCGGAGATCAGCCCGGGAAATTACCAGGCCGACCTGCGCCTGCGCAATCTCACCCAAGGCGATAAAATCGATCTGAGGCGCAATTTCAGCCTGGAAGATGCCTACACCGAGATCGGACAGCCCTATTTCCTGCTCCGCAAGGAGGGTGTTACTTTCCAACCCGCGGTTTTAAGTCCTCTGCCAATCCCGGTGGATAGCTGTATTCTCACCCAAAAATTCAGCCTCGCCGCGGATAGCCTCCACATCGCGGGTATTTCTGGCGCGCGCGTATTCAATTCACCGCCAGGCTCTTACACAGCCGACCTGACCGAACAGACCAATGCCGATTCTCTGTCCGGCTTACGCCTTAGCATCTACGAGGGCAACATCTGCTACGACATGGAGCCCTTCCTCTACGACCAGTGGTTTTATTATAACGCGCGCTACAGCTATAAAGACCAAATCCAGCAACTGCGCTATATCGCCACACAAAATGAATGGAAAAGCCTGCGGGCCGTTCCGGATGAGAAAATGCACGAAGTTATAGACAAATACTGGCAGGTACACGATCCGAGCCCGGGAACCCTGCGCAACGAAGCACGCGAATCCTTTTACAAGCGCGTGATCACAGCCGACGAACGCTTCACCATCCATAAAAGGCTGCAGGGTTGGAAGAGCGACAGAGGTAGAATCTACATCAAATACGGCGAACCGGATGAGGTGCACAGCGAAGTGCATCCCCTGGACCTGCATCCATATATTGTCTGGATTTATTATAACCAGAATCTAGAGTTCATCTTCGCCGACACCGGTGGTTTTGGCCAATACAAACTAAGGAACAAAGATGAAGAATACTAAAGCATCACTGCTTTGTCTGGCTTTGGCCAGCCTGGCAGGGACGGCTACAGCTGACTCTTTCAACATGCATGTGTCCCCGCAGCGCTTTTTGGACAAGGATAAAAACACCATTATCAACGTCGATTACCAGATCCCTTACGGAAATCTTTGGTTCCTTGCCCAAAAAGGCGGTTATTTTGCTGAGTTGAACCTGCAGGTTGAGATGGTGGTTGACAATCAAATTATCTATAGCCAAACCTTCCGCGACAATGTTGGAATCTCGGATAAAAACGACGCCCGCTCCAACAAAAGCTATCTCAACCGGTTGACCTTCAGCGTGGAAAGCGAGCCCTACCTTCTGCGCCTGAACGCGAAAGACATCAATTCAAGAAAAACCGCCACCTGGACCTACCAGGTCACTCCACTGGGCGAACAGGATCTGCTCAGCGACTTGGAATTATGCAGTTACGCGAAGCCTGACAGCAGCAGTTTTCTGGAGCGGTTTCACCGTGGCGGAATCCTCTACCAGACCCAGCCATCGCTGATCTTCGATAAAACGGAGAGCGAAGACCTCACCATCTATTTTGAGACTTACAAGCCGGAAGGCCTGGCTGACGAAACCGGGCTGCTGGTTCTGACCGTATCAAAAGACAGCGTGATGGTGTTTGACCAGTTTCTGGACTACATACCGACCTCCAGCATCGAAGGAGTTTCCCTGCGCATCCCTCTGGAAAAGTTGAACCCAGGCAAATACACGGGATCGGTGGAATTTCAACTTGGGGACTTCAGCCAGGAAAAACAGTTCGAGTTTTTCCTGACAGAGCCCAAGCAGGAGCAGTTCTGCGTTTTTACCGATCCCGAGGATGATTTCAGGCTACTCAAATACTTCACAGGAGCCACCTCGACCAGCGATTGGAAAACCTATGATCTTGATACAAAGCGAAGATACCTGAGTCAAAAATGGAAAGCCCTGGCCGGAGCAGGCAATATGAACACTCAAACCATGCTCGACCAGATCAGCGAAAGGGTTGACTACGCGAACTACTATTACAGCCATTTTGAGCGGGGCTGGACCTCTGACATGGGCCGCATCCACATCCGCAGGGGCAAACCCGATGATATAGAAGTAGGCACCTCTTCTGATGAAGCCCGCTTCGTTCGCAAAGACTATCAGATATGGAAATACCAGGGCAGGCAAAAAGCGGTTTACCTCTTCCTGGACATTCAGATGAACGGCAATTACCGCCTGATTTACGTCGAGGGTGATCAGAGGGAAAGTTCGAATCCGGATTACCTCTATTACCTGGGGGACGACTTCGACACCAGAAAACTCTACAATTGACAGATAATAAGATCTTTATATCTGCAAGAATTAATATTCAAGCCGAGCTGGAGGAAGGGCTGGTTATCTGTCAGTTAATCTGAAAACAGATCTCTCTCAAATTCAGTAGGTAACCAAATGGCTTCAATCCCGTAGGTCAACATATACGGCAGGCTGTGAAGTAGTTGTACGAAGCGATGTCATCTGGCCGTTAAGGCCTCGTCCCAGGGCCCAAAAGCGCCTCCCGCATAATAGCCGCATTAGATGCGAGGATCTTGCGTGTGGTGTGAGAGAAGAATAAATGCGAGCGCTCAGGGCGTGACTGACAGGATATTGCGGTGGGTTTATTGCTCTCTTTAATATCAAGTGGATACTGGCGCTCAACCAGAAACCAATTCGGTGGGTTTTACCCATCCGGCTTGAAAGAGAGCCTGAAAAACTACAGATTTCGCATTTACAGACCGATCGCTTTAACTTCCGATTCCACAACCGCTATGAGCAAAAAGCCTCAGATAAATCACAATTCGGGCAAAAACGCATCTTCAAGGTGTTCAATCTGATAGCTGTCGGTGTGGCAAAAATACAACACCACTATCAAATCGAACCTTATTCTTGACTTGACACATTCAGGATGTTGAATAGTATAGCGCTGAGCAGTTAGCGTTATACGTTTGCGCTTGGTGAAAGATACATTCATCAAGGCTTGTTTGATAGAGTGTTTGGAGCGGGTTTTGACCTCCACGAAGACCAAAAGGTCGTCACGGGTGGCGATGATATCGATCTCGCCAGTGCTCGCCCTGAAATTCCTGGCAACGATGGCATAGCCCTTGTTAGCCAGAAATTTGGCGGCAAGATCCTCCCCAACATGGAATATTTCTTTTGCTTTTTGCTGTTGCATACGGCAAAAAAAAGCTTGACGGATAATCTGTCAACGATATTAATGACCCAAGACTAAGAAAAAACACCGAAAGGTGGAGGGAAGTATGAAAAAAGTTATATTGAGTGTAATTGTTCTGGCAGCCGTGATCGGTATCATAGAAGCTGCGCCGTTCCAAACGATGGGATTATTGCGCACGCCAGACGCGTATGTTATTCCACACAAATCGGCACAACTGGTTCTGGCAGGCTATTACAGGAACGTGGAAAAGCCTTCTTACGTTGATATGGACAAGAATGGGCTAAATTTCTACGGTATGCTGGGGGTGGGACTATTCGACCGGGTCCAGATGGATTTCTTCGGCGGTGATTACGTTTATTTCCTCAACGCCAAGGTCAAGCTTTTGCAGGAAACGCCCAAGTTCCCTCAAATCGCTATTGGCATGGACAACATCTTCTCGCCAATCAACCGGCGTCGAGCCCAGGATTACAAACCCTATTGGGATCCTGAAATAGGTGAAGATGGCGCTCCTTCCGCTGTATATGATCCCCATGATTTGGGCTGGATTGATCATCCTGACAAAACAGACTACGAGCATTTCTCCCCCTACATCGTCGCCTCCAAGCAGGTGGTGATGGGCGGCATCGACTGGATGTTCAACGCGGGATTCGGATCAAACAGATATACTGGACAGGTTCCCCGTTCCCGTTTCTTCAGCGGTTTCTTTACTTCAGTTGAGATCTCGCCTTGGGACAATTTTGCTATTCAGGGTGAATACGACGGTAAAGATTTCAATGCCGGCCTCAAGTATTCCTACAAGAATTTTGGCATCCGCCTTGGCGCGGAAGCGGTTGAAGACATGGCCAAAGGCTCCGAAGGCAACGGATATGAAAACAACCTCCGCATTGCCCTGGGGCTTTCATACCTTTTCGACAGATACTCTGACAAGAACGCCACGATACGCCCGGATTTGAGCCTCTACGCCACCAGCATCGGCACCGAGCCTGTGGTCGTTACCACGGAACCCGTGGCTGTGGCGCCCACTGAATCTGGCAAACCCTCTGAGGTCGCCATTGTAACTCCCGGCACCCAGCTTCCCACTCCAGGCATTGTTGAAGCCAGCGCCTACAAAGAGCTTTCCCCGGAAGTGAAAGACTTGCTGGCTGAGTTGCGACTCCTTCGCGAAGAACGCCAGAAAGCGCAAAAGGCTTTGGAAGATTTGCGCAAATGGCTGCAGGAGCTCAAGGAAGAAAATCAATAATAATTATCGCACTATTCCACCTCATGGTGAATGTGCAGGTCAATACGTACATATTTCCCTTGGTCAAGCTTGAGATTCAGGATGCACACCCCAGCTGCATCCTGAATCCTGCTTATAACTGGCAGGATTGATAACATAGGACGATTTAAGCGAGCGGGGTTATGAAAAAACTCATCAAACTGTATCTGTTGCTGACGCTGACAGTGGTTCCTTTCGCGCTGGCATTTGCTCAAAACACGACGCCCGGAACAGATGTGCGAAGCGCTGTTTACGCCGACCACAAAGTGATGGAAGCGATAGATTTCCTTAAAGACAGGCTTCCCCAACTGGTGAAGAATAATAAGGCTCAGGCTGTGGAAGAATACATGCTGCATTATGAGAGCCTGAGCAAACTCGATGAAGCGGACCTTCTCTATCTGGTGGGGCATTTTTACTCTGTGGTGGACGATCCAACCAAAGCCATCCCATATTTCGATGTTTTGATCAACGACCCCAAGCTCGGCGATGACGCCAGGATGATGCTCAATTTGTTGCTCTATTACAGAGCGGTGGATTACATCCAAAACAAAGAAAAATCATCAGCGGCACCGTTCCTTGAAGACGTGATGAATCGTTTCTCGACGGGCAAATATTACCCCACCTACATGTTTTTATGGGCTGACCTCCTGGCCGAGGATGCTGAAGAAGCCAGGATACAAGGCTATGTTGACGCCTATCAAAACAGCAAAGATTGGATAAAAAACACTTTTGTCAACCGCCGAAGGAGTGTGATCTCCCGTTTGGATGATCTCGATCTGGAATCGTTTTACGCGAAACCAGATACCATCAAAGCCAATGTTTTAAAGGAACAGGTCTCTCTTATCCAGCGTGATTTGCAGGACCTCTACAACGAGTTTAAATCCCTTCCTGGACTGCAGTTTACCGAAGCTTTGAACAGGATCGCGGAAGAGGAGATGCTCCTGCTGGAGGATTTCAAGGCCCAAATCCGGCCTTTCGAATCGCTGCCCCCAATCGATCTGGACCTGCTGGCCTCACCTGACTACATCGGGCCCGAATCCGCAGCCTTCAACCGTTACCGTGAAGGTGCGATTCTGCTAAAACAATTGAAAGATACATCCGTATTCTACGGAAGGGTGTTGGATGTAATGGACCGCTTTTTCGAGCGGCGCTACGAGCTTTTTGTTAACGAAGATGAATCCGTGGTAGGCAAGGGCTTCAGCGACATGGAGTTGAAGCGCCTCATGGACATCGAGCGCAACATCAACACATACACAGACGTTGTGGCAGAGATCGACCAAATCATGGCTCAGCCAAATTACCCAAGCCTGAACATCGATCTTGGCCCTGAGCGGCAGGAATATGTGGAAAAAATCGCCGACCTGCAAAACCGCAAGGAACGCTACCTGGCTTTCCGCAAGCACCAGGACAGCGTTGAAGAAGCGATTTTCACAGAACTTTTAGACGAATACTACGCCACTTACCGCGACAAACGCTCCCTGGATGAACTACTTCCTGAAGTCGAAGACGTGATGCTTGCCATGATTAAGGAAAACTATCCCAAAGACCAACGAGGCGTGATCGAAAAACAATACGCGCTGGCCCATAAGGTTGGACTGGAGGATTTTCCCATCGATGACACCTTCATTGCCAATCTGGATTTTTTGGGTTTGATGGTGGATTATCGCAGGATCCGATATCAGGAGCAGCAGCGTCTGGCCAAGGTGGATGCGCTGGGTGAGGAGCAGCAGCGGGCTGAGTATCAGAAGATAGTGCAGGACAAAGCTGAACTGCTGAAAAGGTATGAGGCTTTTGTTAACGCCAATCCCTATTTCCAAGCCATGGAACAGCCCAGCGGCGGATACCTTCTGAACAATGCCATTATCTATTACAATATGGCGGAACTGCAATACGCGGTTGATCTGGACAAACCAGAGAAAGCCCTCGCCAACTATAAAAAGGCCTTGGAAATCGAACCTGATTTTTATCTGCGTGACCGAGCACTTTATAATATCGGCTATCTGAGCAGCGAGGCCAAAAAAGTATCCAGATACTCACAGATAGAGCAGTTCCGTGCTACCAACCCCAATCGGGAGAGGCCGGACCGCCTAAAATTCACTGAGGCTGATTTCAGCGAAGCACTCAATGCCTACACAGAACTGGTGGATTCCGGCAAGTATGACGATTCGCCCTATTACGACGAGGCTGTCTATCGGCTTGGCATACTCCATTTTCTGATCGGCTCGGACGCGGATGAACCCATTACTCATTACGCGGAGGCGAACCGTCGTTTTAACTCCCTTGTGAATAAACCTTCCAGCGCCTATCACCATGACGCTTTGTACCAGAGGGCTTGGGTAAATCTGAATCAGGGAGACGAGCAATCCCTGAAATCAGCCTTGGCAGATTTTGTCACTCTCATCGGAGCCGCTGATAGCAAAGAGATCACGGATGCCTATCTGGCTCAGGATTACCGGGACAACTCCATTGACAACATCGCTTATTCACTTATCGCTCTCGACGGCATAGAATTCACCCAGGAATCCAAGGGTGTGACAGAGATCCGCAGAGCGATGGCTGAGTATTCCGATATCAAGGTGAAAACCTTGATCCTGGATAAAGCCGCAGGCATGAAAGTGGATATGGAAGCGCCGTTGCAGGCAATAGATTTTATGGAACTCCGGCTCCAGACCTCTCCCAATGAGCTGCAAAATCCGGCTGTAGTCGATTCAATCATAAAACTATATTACACCCCTGGCTTGGAACTGCGTTCCGGCATGAATCTTTCCCAGATTCGCGATGAAAAGCTCGACTTCATTAAAGCCTCTTATGGCAAAGGCACCAAGTGGTATCAGGATAATGTTAAGAATGCAGACCCCGCAATGCCTGACCTGAGAGCGCAGCTGAATATCATCCGCGATGCCTATGAACAAATCCGCATCCGCCATTACAACAACCTGATCGACTCTGCCTCCAACAGGGACAAACAACTGTACGAGTCTCATATAGTGGCGTATCAGCAGTACACTGAGCTTTTCACTAATACCTCGGAACTTCAGACTTTCATTGACAGTAACAGACAAACCGAAGTGCTGCTGGCCAGCATTTTGGCTGAAAAACGCAATGATGTTGAAAGCTATAGCAACGCCGCGATGAAGCTGACAAAATACAACGAAGATTATCAGGGAAACCCTGATTTCTTCAATAACGAAGGCCTCATCTACAAATACAATCAGCGGATATACTCGCTCTCCAAACCCGCTCCGAAAGATCAAGCTTCCCACACCCAGTACCGGACTTCAGCGCTCAGGTTCTACGATGTGTTGAAGGCCTCCCAGAATCCGGAAGCCAGAAAGGGGGCACCAGCCATTCTGATGGACCTGGCAGCGGTTGAAATGCACCATGGCCATCCGGAACAGGCCAAAGTACATTACAACACAATTCTGGCAAGTGGGATCGATATCGATCGGGCAACCAGCAGAAGCATCTACCTGAACCTGGCCAAGATAGAGGAGGATGCCGGCAACTTCAGTGAAGCGGAACGGATGTACATAGCCGCCAAAGGCTTCTCTGAAAATACCGCCGACGCCGCTGAGATCGAAAACTTCGTGAGATTGCAGATCCAGAACAATTATGAACAGGCCGAGAAGCAGGGTGACCATAAGACCGTTGCCACTGAGCTGATCCGTTTGGCGGACAAATTTACCAATGAGCCGTCCCGCAGCCAAGGTTACCTGTTCCTAGCCTCCGAAGCATACATCAAAGCCAGGCTCTACCCTGAAGCTATCGAACTGAAAACGGATCTGGCCGCTGTAAAACCCTCCATGAATGAGAAATATGCCCTCTATGAACAGAGCTGGAACATTGCCCAAAACCAGATTAAAGACCCCGTCAGAACCAGGAACCTGAAAAACGAATTCATTCAGCAGTTTCCAGAGAGCAACCTCGCCTTTGCCCTTAGGGTAAACCTCATTGAGGAAATGCGCAAGGACCCCGCCCAGCGTGGAAACGCGGCTGCGGCTTACATCGACCTGCACAAAGACGTGCGGGCCGGACGCATTGACAGCGGCGACATAAATCCGGAAGAGATATATCTCTGGGCTGTGGAGATCTACAGCAGTGAGAAGAATCAGGATAAAGTAGTGGAGACCCTTACCTACTTCACCCAAACCTACCCCAAACACAAAGAAACTCCCGGCTTCCTCACCATCCTGGCTGATTCTTACCTTGCCCGGCAGGATCAGCAGCGTTTTGAGTATTACGCGCGCGAACTATATCTGAATGACAAAACCAAATCCGAACGATATCTGACGGTTGCCAACCGCAAACTGGGAACACTGGCACAAGAATTTGATGCTGCTTACGCAGCCAAGAATTGGGACCTGGCCTTCCAGAAAAGGGACGAGTTCAAACGCCAGGAAGCTGAGTATCGAAAAGAAGGTCTGCCCGTGGAAAGCGCCAAAGCTTATGAAGCCTTTGCCTTCGCTGAATCCGAACACTCCATCCTGCAAGCACGCCAAGCCTTCCTGGATGGATTCGACCGCCAAATGAACAGCATCGAAAAAGGAAATTTCCTCACCGCATCAGCCAACAAACTGCTGCCCGTGAGTGCCGGCACCACCTGGCAAAAACACCTCTTCGGCGGAACCCAAAACCTGGTTCCATCCTTGCAAACCAAAGCCGAACTCGAGGTTGCAAAGATTGTTAAACTGCTTGATCAGCAGGAAGCTGACATCCTGGACAACGAACGTCGTCTTAGGGCGCTCAGCTTGATCTGCCAGATCAATGACCGTGCTGCAGAAGTTGTGGAAACCCAGATCAATAAATACATCCAGGTAGCCAATGAACTTGCTCCCTTCCGCGACCGCAAAAGGGTCAGCGAGCGTGAGTTTGACAAAATGGTCAACACTGATATCAAACCACATTCTCAACCCTATATAGATGTGTTTCACGCCAACTCGAGCCTGATCTACCAGGATATCTACAACAAGTATTTCACAGCCGGTTACTACGACAAGTACACCACCAAGGCCGAAGATAAACTTATCGAACGCAACCTGTTGCCGGAATACACAGAAATCCGGCACACACTGGACAAAACCTGGACCGCCAGACTGGAAAAACCCCAGGGTGGTTCTCAGAAGCTCAACGCATTCGGTTCCCTAACCCTGGATGACGGAAGAATGCTCTCGACTTATAGCGTTCCCTCCCGTCACGAACTAGTTTTGGAACGTGAGTTCGATTTTGAGGTCGCCCCCCTCTTTGCCTATGTTTATCTGGCTTATGAGCAGGACCCCAACATCGTTTTCAACGGCACCAAGATAGATCCGGTCTATATTCCCGTTTACAGGGAAGATTTTGGCACGGTCTTCGCGATCCGCATCGAAGGCGAGGGCTTGAAAAGTGGTAAGAACCTTTTCCGAGGCGTTTTCCCCAACACCGGTGTTTCGGAAGAGCCCATCCATTTCAGCACAAGTTTCTTCTTTGACGCGGCCGAAATGGTCACCACCAGCCCCACCGATGTGAAAACCCTGGTGTCAAATACAGACTGGATAGTGATCGGGAAAGACCCCGCAACAGGAGAGGAGATCAGTTCCTACGCCAGTTTGGCACCGAACTTCGATCTTCCCATGGACAGATCAACTTTCCTGCAAAATACCTCTGCGAAGCCAATCTGGATAGATGAGACGCAGGAAAACCAACAGACACTGGTAATATTTGAAAAGGAATTTGAATTGCAAGCAGGATTTGGGGAAGGTTATCTTGATTTTGTCGCCCCGGACAACGCCAAGCTGTTCCTGAATGGCCAGCCCCTGGGTCCTGTTTACGAACTGAACTACGATACTGAGCCTTTCCTGGTGTATCCGGTGAGGGCCGGTTTGCCCGTTGGCCTTCTGAAGCCCGGCTTGAACAAGCTGCGCATGGAAGTTAGGAACAATTCGCCCAACCGCGGCATGCTCGCCGAGCTGGGCATAACAGTATCCGCCAAGGAGTGAAGAGATGAAAAAGACTTTACTGATCAGCCTCCTGATCCTGCTGGGAACCTCCGTTTGCCTTGCGCAGGTGGACAGTGGCGAAACCGCTGTTGCGGAACCCCAGGAAACAGAATTGATAGAAGGACGCGACCTGCAGATCCAGATCAAGACCATGATGCCTGATATCAGCGTGGTCCAGGTCAAGACCGATACCTATGCTCCGGCGGCAAAATACGATTTCACGATCAGCCTGGCAGCGATTCAGGCTGAAAGCAAAAAACAACTTACAAATTGGAAACAAGAAATATTAACATGGCTAGAGGAGTCAAAATGAATGCCAAGCACATCGTTCTCGTAATCCTAACCCTGGTGATCAGCCTTGGGGCCCTGTCGGCGCAGGTAACACAGCTAACAGATATCAAAACAAGCCCCGTAAACCTTGCCACCATATTTGATGACAGCAATCAGGAAGGTTATTTCGGATACCTCATCCTGTTGGTTTTCATAATCGGTATCGTTTACGCGGTCGTCCGCTACATCCAGTTGTTCCATAAAGAAAAGATCAACGCCCAGAACCTGTACAAAAGCCTGAAAGGCTACATCAAGAACGACCAGATCGAAGAAGCCATCAAGATCACGGAAAAATTGAAGGACACCACCCTCGGCTTCATCTTCTTCAGCGGACTTTCCGTCTATAAGGACGTGCGCAAGACTGCCTCCAAAGAAGACATGAGCGACCAAGTGCAGAACGCACTCGACGAAGCCGTGCTGCAAAAAGTTTACAAACTCGACGCGGGCCTTTTCTGGTTCGACACCCTTGCCCAAGTTTGCACCTATCTCGGTCTGCTGGGAACCATTTGGGGATTGCTGGCAGCTTTCAACGCCCTCAGCCGTCCTGACGTGCTTGACAGCCAGAAGAACATCATGCTTTCTGCCGGCATCAAAACCGCCATCGGCACCACCGCCCTCGGTTTGATCGCCGCCATTCCGCTCACTCTGATCAAAGGTTGGCTGATGGGCAAAGCCCAAAAACTCATCAACGAGATCGACGAATATAGCGTTAAACTAATCAACTTCATCAATATCTCAGCTAAAGGATAAAATCATGGCATACCGTCCTTCAGCAAGAAGGAACCAGCATCCGGTCTCAGATCCGAAAATTCCGGATTTGGTGCCCCTCATGAACTTGTTTCTCACCGTCATCCCATTTCTATTGCTGATGCTGGTGATCACGCAGGTGGCGCTGGTGGCCTTCAACTTCTCTGCCGCCCCTCCCGGCCAGTCCGCGACGGTTGACGGCACGGAAGGCTTGAATAAGGATGTTCCGGAAGTAACCGTAATCATAACGGCCTCGCAGGATTCACTGCTCACCACCATACCTGGTTTCGAGATCAGGGAACCCGGACGCGACCCCGGTATCGTGAAATTGTCTCTTGGACAATATGACTATGTCATGCTCGATGCCGCCCTCAAGGCTGTCCGGGAAAGGTTTCCGGACCTGCTGGACATTAGTGTGGCCCCTTATGATGATGTGAAGTATGACGTCCTGATCAAAACCATAGATATCTGCCGGAGCAACAACTTTGCCAATGTTCACTACAAAGCCCCGCAGGTTCGCTACTACGTGATGGGGGGAAAATGAGCAACGTCATTAAGCCCAAAGACACGAACCGCCGGGTGCGGCGCAAGTTCAAAGAAGGAACTTCGCTGTCCATCATTTCACTGGTGGATATCCTCACCATCCTGCTGGTGTTCCTGCTCAAGAACGTATCCATGGAAGTGCAAAAACTGACCATGCCTAACAACATGACCTTCCCGGTCACCATGGAAAAGCGGGACTTGCTGGAAAACAAAGGTACCACCGTGGTTCAGATCTACCCTGACCGGATACTCCTTGGCGAACAGGGAATCTATTTTGGCAGCCTGGAAGAGTTTGCTTCTGATCCTGATAAACGCACCGAAATCCTCACTTACTTGCAAAGCACTGCCACGGAAATTGTTAAAACTCCCGATGCCGACGGTAATCCGACCACCACAGCCTTGCTCATACAGGCGGATAAAAGCATCCCCTGCTGGTATATAACGGAATTCGTGAGCTTGGGGACCAGTTCTTTCTACGAATACATCTATTTTGCCACCCTCCTGGAAACTGATTGGCTTGAAAAAAGTAAATCGAACACCAGTGGGTAAGGGAGGTATGATGGCAAAGACGATACTGAATATAAGCCTTAATTACCGGGGAAAACATCTGGATACCATCCGCCAGGGATTGGATTTTACCAACAAATGGTACATTGGAACAGATAAACACCTGTTCTGGCAAATCCTGGACGATTCGCAGAAGTTCCCAGTCAGGCATAAGCTTCTGATCAAGCGTGGAGAAGACTTCTATCTGCAACTGCCGGATGGCTCGAACCTGACTTGCAGCAAGGATGGCAATCCGCTGGATGCCAATGCCCTGCAGCAAAACGGCATCCTATCAGGCTCGCTGCTCAAGCTGCGCAACGACCTCAGCGGAACCGCGCAGTTAAACCCTGATTACGACATCCAGTTCGGTTATACCGAGCCTCGGATAACGGTTCTGCGCCCGGAAGAACAAGCTGTGGTGAACAACAGCCTGAAGCCGGCCCCGTTATCTTCTTCGGAACGCACGGAAACTGGACTCATCCTGCTCTTCTTGATTTTTGGCCTCGCTTTCGTGCTGATTTACGACCTCGTGATCAAGCCCAAAATGGACCAGGAAAAAACCCTCACGGAAACTCTGGCGGAACTGGAAAGAGTGCGCAGGATAGAGCCGCAGCTTGGTTTGACCCCTCCGGAAGCAACCATGCCGCAGACCCCACCAGAAGCGCAAGTCAGTGATACCCGTGGACAACAGCAACCCGGCGGAACGCAACCTGCCAGAGGTACCGGCCGGACCACCGGCGGAAGGCAAAGCCAGGGTGTGCCCGATAGAGGCCAGATCTTTGGCACCGGAAGACCCGGAGTAGGAACTCCCGGCCCCAGCAGGCCCCAAACTGCCTATGCCGTCACCGGCTTGCAGAATTTTATCACTGCCCGCCCGGGAGCCAGGGGTTCCGCAACCGGCACCGGCACAGGATCCGGAGCTTCGGGATCCTTCAATCCCCAGGCTTCGTCAGGTTTCTCCGGTTCCTTCGATCCCAACGCCACTTCAGGTTTCAACACCTCAACCTCTGATGTTGGCAGGGTTGCCACAACCCTACCCGGCGGACCCGGATTGACCACCCGGCCTAATGTGCCCACCCAGACTTTCACCGGTGACGCTTCCAGGTTGAAAACCCCTTCCACCGGCCAGTGGCCGGCCGTTCCTTCAGCCCGTGAAGAAACTGAAAGAGTTACCCAATCCGTTGTGAAAGCCCCGGAAATCTCCAAGCTCCCCACCCCGGAAGTGAAGATACCCAAGCCCGCTTCCTCCGTTCCGGACGCCGACATCATCTACAACCAGATCGCCTCCCGAAAAGGCCAGATCGAGCAATCCTACAAGAGAAACGTTGCCATTAAAAAGCAGACCGGTTCAATCACTGTTGTAATGGACATTGCAGAAAATGGCAGTGTTTCGGCCCGTGTAACTTCAAACAGCGCCACATTCACGCAGAGCTTCTTGAACGAGATCAAGAACATAGTGGAATCCTGGCGCTTCAACGTGACCAAACCCACAAAATACCAGTTCAAAATGAACCTCACTCAAGCCTAAGCATAAACGAGAACATATCACAACCCCGCTCCACCGGCGGGGTTTTTTCTGCCTTGGATTATGGATGTTTCTGATTTTCCGATTGGACCCTGCCTCGTCTCTAGCCCTTGATGAATGAAGCCAGAGACTGATAATACACAGGAATTCTGAGAATCGCTCTGGCTTCGCCGTTTGCTCCATCCCATATACATCCCGTTCACTTCTCGCTGACTTCCCGTTTAGGCAGCGGGAACTCAGCGGGAGGCGAAAAGGAGGCAAGTGAGCTGGGGCAAAGGGCGAATTTGCCAGGAACAGAAGCCACGCTGGCAGATTTCCATTGACACAAATGCCCCTGCCCTTAGCCTTTGACTATGTATTACTACACTGTGCATCTGCCCCTGGCCCTCACCCGGGCGTTCCATTACAGCTCCAAAGTGGAGATCACTCCCGGAGCCAGGGTCTTGGTGAGTTTCAACCGCAAGGACATGATCGGCATCTGTGGTGACCGGATGCAGGAACAGCCTTCAGACAAGATACGCTACAAGCCGGTGTTGGAGGTTCTGGACGACGAACCGGTGCTGGGGCCGCGGCTGCTGGAGCTGGCGAAGTTCATGGCGGAATACTATGCCTGTTCCCTGGGCAGCGCTTGTTTCGCGATGTTGCCGGCCTGGCTGGTGCCGGATATTGATGCTGAGGTGAAATGGCTGGCGGCCGATTTTCCTGAGCCTTTCCGGGCGCTGCAACCCGCTTTGGGTGGAGGCGAAACCATAAAGGTCCCGGAACTGCGCAAACAGTTGAAAGGCGTGCCCGTGCTGCATCTAATCGAACAGGCGTCGGATCTGGGTCTGCTGGAGCTTAAACGCAAGCTGAGCTCCAGGGACAAACCCAAAACGGTCAATTTCGTCAGGCTGCTGGACCGCGAGCCCGACTTGGGGTTGTTCCCGCCCAAGCAAAAGGAAGCCCTGCAACTGATTCTGGCCATCCCCAAAGAGGAGTTTCCCCTCTCCGAAATCAGCGAAACCGTATCCTATTCGGTGGTGCGAGCGCTGCAGAAGAAAGGCTTGCTGAGCATCACCCCCAAAAAGGTGGAACGTGAGTTCTTCAGCTTCGACAGCAGTGCCGGGCCCAAGGTCGTAACACTAAATGCAGAGCAGCAGCTCGCGGTGCAGGAGATATCGAGGCAAGCTGAGAAATTCAGGGTTGATCTGCTTTACGGCATTACCGGCAGCGGCAAGACAGAGGTTTACATCCCTTTGATCCGTTCCTGCCTGCAAGAAGGCAAAGGAGTTATCTTCCTGATCCCGGAAATCGCGCTCACACCGCAGATGGTGGAGCGCTTCCAGGGCGAATTCGGTGCCACTCTCGCCATCTCCCACAGCCAATTGAGCGACCGTCAGCGCCTGAACCAGTGGCACAAGATAGCCGCAGGTGAATGCCGGATAGTGATCGGCGCCCGCAGCGCGGTTTTTGCCCCCATGCAGAGGTTGGGGCTCATCATCGTGGACGAGGAACACGAGCAATCTTACAAACAGGACAACAACCCCCGCTACAACGGACGCGACCTCGCCGTGATGCGGGCCAAGCTGGAAGGGGCAAAAATCGTGCTGGGCAGCGCCACCCCTTCGCTGGAATCCTGGCACAATCAGAACATCGGCAAATACACACTTCACACCCTCAAAAGCAGACCGCTGGACATCAAGCTGCCCGAGGTTCGCATCCTTTCGCTGCAGGAAGACTACCAGCAACAATTGCTTTCCGACGAACTTATCGCCGCCATCGGCACCCGCCTCGAGAAAAAGGAACAGGTGATCCTGTTCCAGAACCGACGCGGCTTTTCCTCTTATATGCAGTGCCTGAAATGCGGAGAGCTGATCAAATGCGCCAACTGCGACATCAGCATGTATTACCACCGCGACCGTGAGGAAATGAACTGCCACTACTGCGGAAACGCTTATCCCAGCCCACGCAAGTGTCCCAGCTGCGGCAGCTACACTTTTTCCTACGGCTCCCCCGGCACCCAAAAAGTGGAACAGCTTCTGCGAATTGTCTTTCCCCAGGCCAGGGTGTTGCGCCTGGATTCAGATTCTGCGCGCTGTCAGGACAGCTATAAAACCATGTACCGCCGCATGAAAGACCGCGACGTGGACATCCTTTTGGGCACGCAGATGATTTCTAAGGGCTTGGATTTTCCGGCAGTGACCCTGGTGGGAATCATCAGCGCTGACATCAGCCTAAACGTTCCGGATTTCCGTTCCGCGGAACGTACTTTCCAGCTCTGCACCCAGGTTGCGGGACGCTCCGGCCGGGCAGACAAGCGTGGCGAAGTGATTATCCAAACCTATAACCCCACCCATTACGCCATCGTGCACGCTGGAAATCAGGATTACCAGGCTTTCGCGGAAGAAGAGCTGGAACATCGCCGGCGCCTGAACTACCCGCCCTTCTACAGGCTGGCCAGAATCCTGTTCCAGTGTTCGGACGGGAATCTGCTCGAGCAGGAAATGGCTTTCCTGCAGGAAAAAGCCCTGCTGGCAGCAGCCTCTTTCGGGGCGAATGATCTCTATCTATTAGGTCCGGCACCTGCACCCTTTGCCAGAATTAACAAGCTCAACCGCTGGCATCTGATCCTCAAAGCCCGCACCCCTTCTATCCTGAAGCAAGCCCTGAAGCGGATCTCAGAGCTCTACACCCCGCCCGCGGCCATTCATTCCCATCCAGATGTGGACCCGCTAAACCTGATGTGATAACATCCGCCAATTTTTCCCTTGCCAAAATACTCAAGCGGCAAAAAGTGTGAAAAACAAAGGAGTTCCCCATGACCGATAAAGAAAAGAACGGCTGCAAATGCGGCGAAGATTGCCACGAACACGATGGACTTTGCGACTGCGAAAACGAAGAATGCGACTGCAACACCATCACCATCGAAATGGATGACGGCAGCAGCAAGGATTTCATCGTGCTGGATGTGCTCACCCACGAAGGCAAGCAGTACATAGCTTTGGCTGAGGTCGATTCCATGGAATACGACATCATGAGCTGGGAAGTGGATGGCGAAAACGTTGAACTGAGCGTGATCGAAGACGATGATGAGTTCGATGCCGTGGCAGCCAAATTCGAAGAATTGTTCAAAAGCGATAACGAAGAGCCCGAAGACTGATCTGAAACGGGCAAAGGGAACAATATACAAATAAACGCGTCAGGCGCATGAACAGGAGGTTGAAAAGTGCAGGCTAACCTAATACTAAAGGATTGCAGGCAACTTGTAACGCTGAGGGGAGGCGCTGAACCCCGCACCGGATCTGCGATGAGCGACCCCGGTATCATAGCTGACGGAGCTCTGGCCGTTAAAGACGGACGGATCCTTGCTGTGGGCACAACGGCTGAGATCATGGCCGCGTATTCCGCCCCGGAAGTGGTTTCCGCGGATGGCAAACTGGTTTTGCCCGGTTTCGTGGACTGCCACACCCATCCGGTTTTCGTGCACACCCGTGAGGACGAATTTGCCCTGCGCCTGGAAGGAAAATCCTATGTGGAGATATCCCTGGCCGGAGGCGGCATCCGGGGCACGATAAGAACCACCCGCGATGCTTCTGAGGACCTGCTCTTCGAGCTTGCCGCCAAAAGAATCCGCAAAATGATAGCGTTGGGCACCACCACCGTGGAAGCCAAAAGCGGATACGGCCTCGATACAGCCAGCGAACTGAAACAACTGCGCGTTGTCGCCCGGCTGAACAAGGAATTGCCCGTAACCGCTGTTCCCACCTTCATGGGCGCGCACGAATTTCCCGAGGAATTCAAAGATAACCATGCGGCTTATGTAAAAATCCTCTGCGAAGATATGATCCCCGCCGTGGCTGAGCAAGGCATAGCCCGGTTTTGCGACATCTTTACCGAAGCCCACGTTTTCGGCATTGAAGAGAGCAGGATCGTGCTCAATTGCGCCAGAGACCACGGTTTGTCGCTCAAAATGCACGCTGATGAGATCGAGCCCATCGGCGGAGCGGAACTCGCGGCTGAGCTGGGCTGCGTGTCAGCCGACCACCTGGGAGCCGCTTCCGACGCGGGTATCCAGGCCATGAAAGAATCCGGCGTGATCCCCGTTCTGCTGCCCGCCACGCTCTATTCGCTGGCCAGCAAGAAATATGCCCGTGGCCGCCACATGATCGATTGTGGCCTGCCGGTGGCCATCGCCACGGATTACAACCCCGGAAGCTGCAACTGCGACTCGCTGCCTTTCACCATGAGCCTGGCCTGCCTGCAGATGGGCCTGAATCCCGTGGAAGCGCTCTGCGCCTGCACCATCAATGCCGCCCACGCCCTTGGCCTGGGGGCAGAGACAGGCTCGCTGGAGCCGGGAAAACTGGCGGACTTCTGCATCTGGGACATCCCTTCCCTGAACTTCATTCCCTACCATCTGGGATCATCGTATATCACAGCAGTTTACGCCAGGGGA
Source organism: Candidatus Cloacimonadota bacterium (assembly GCA_012516855.1). Classification (NCBI taxonomy): domain Bacteria; kingdom Pseudomonadati; phylum Candidatus Cloacimonadota; species Candidatus Cloacimonadota bacterium. The sequence continues at coordinate 46,059 of JAAYWB010000016.1, read as the reverse complement.
AAGCTGGTCCACACCTCTTCAGAATGAACGGCAATAGCGGCGAAAACGCTTACACCATCATAGAAACCCTGCACAAATCGAGGCAGTTTTGCGTCTATAAAGCCCGCAACTATTTCAGCGGCAGAATAGTAACCATCAAAACCAACGAACAGCGCTTCCGGAGCGACGCTGACCAGGTGAGCCAATTGCGCGACGAAGCGGAAACCGGCCTCCGGCTGAGACATCCAAACATACGTGAAACCATAGGTCTGTTTGAGGATGGCGGCACCGTTTACATGGTCAGCGAATACCTTGAGGGCGATCCTCTCAACGATATTCTGCGCATCCCGCGCGTGGACATCAGCTACAGCCAGGCCATCAAGTGGACCCAGCAGTTGCTGGACGCTCTTGAACACGCGCACAAACACCTTATCCTGCATCTGAACCTTAACCCCACCAACATCATCATCACATCGGACTATGACCTCAAGGTGCTGGGCTTCGGCAAATCGCCCCACGCGTGGAAAAATGCCGATCCCGAGCAGCACGCTTTCCATCCCGTGCTTTTCACCTCCCCGGAAGTTTTTTCGGAGAAAAATCCGGACGAACGCTCGGACATCTGGTCCGCCGCTGTGATTTCCTGGCTGCTGCTGCGGGGCAGACTGCCCTGGGAACTGGACCGTCGTGACAGCCCCTCCATCCAGAAAGAGCAAATATTAGCCCAATACCCGCTCAGTCCAGACCAGCCTGGAAGGCACATCCCCCCCTGGCTCTTCAGTATTCTCAACAAGGCTTTGCAGCCTAATCCCGCCAGGCGCTTTGCCAGTGCCGCGGAAATGAGGGAAGCGATCGCCAACCAAGAGGAAGTGGCTCTCGAAATTGACGGAGCCGGGCCTGCATCATCAAAACCAGGGGCAACCTTTCCTGGCGACAACCAATTCTCCCCGCTCGGCGTTCCCGCTATTAATTCTGAGCCTTCCCTGTCTGATACCCAGCCAGGAATCGGCAGACAGTCCCGGGGTGTTGACCCCGAGCCGGTCAAGCGTCCCGGAGATGTTACAGTTGAAGGTCCAGCCCATAAAATCCCCATTAAAAGCGAGGCTGCCTCTGCGGAAATCAAGAAACTGCAGAAAACCTTCCGTGTGCTGGGAATCATTTCAGCCTGCATCTTTGTTTACATTATCTTGAAATACTACGTGATCAGGGATGGGGCGATTTTCAGTCGCGCCCGGGATGGCGACTCTCCAGCACAGGTGGCCGACGCGAAGCAGAAGGTGGCAAACGAGCCACTGGAAATGATCTCAGTCCTGGGAGAAACAGCGGTCATCGGCAACAACGGCCCCGACGCCAAAAGCGACGAGTATCCGCTGCTGCAGGTGAAGCTGTCTTCGTTCATGATCTCACCCCGTGAAATCACGCGTGAACAGTGGGCCATGGCCAATCCCGGCTACAAGGTTTCCGGTAATGACAAGGACCTGCCCGTCACTGGCATCACCTTTGATGAGGTGGTGGCTTTCTGCAACGAAAAGAGCCGCCTTGACAATTTGGAGCCCTGCTATGAATATCTTGGCAACGGCGTGAGTTGCGATTTCAACGCCAGCGGATACCGCCTGCCTACTGAAGCGGAGTGGGAATACGTCGCCAAAGCCAGACGCACAGATGCTTTCACCCCTTACAGCGGTTCCTCTGTCGCGAATGTGGTGGCCTGGTATTCCGAAAACAGCGGTGGCAGCCTCCATCCCGTTGGCCAAAAACAACCCAACCAAATCGGAATCTACGACCTCAGCGGAAACGCGGCGGAATGGGTCTGGAACTGGTATTCGTCCTACGCGAGCGTAACGGACCTGGCTTTTGCCGGACCTGAACAGGGCACCGACAAAGTTATCCGCGGCGGTTCGTTCAAAGACCCCGCTGAAAATATCCGCGTCACCTCACGCGCCCACGGCAAACCCTATGCCAAAGCAGATCATATCGGCTTTCGCGTGGTGCGGAAAAAGTAAGTCTTTCATTCAAACCGGATAAGCAAAGTCCTTCGGTCCTCTTTCCGGTTGAGCGTCAGCATTCTCTTGATTTGATGGTGAGCCATAAGCCCACCCCAATATCCTGCCAGTCAGACCCTTAGCGCCTGCGTCCATCCCTCTCCCCCGCCCCTCGCCAAATCCTCGCATCAAATGCGGGCATCATGCGGGAGGCACATCCCAGGCACAGGATAGGGCCTTAACAGCCAGATTACATCCCTTCTCCTCAGCAACTTCACACCATCGCTATCGTCTATCGTTCCAAAGCGTTATCGACCCGATTTGAAAGAGAGCCAAAAGCAGTCTGCGCCAAACCCGGGTTGCAAATATGCCCGGCATTAGGCCGGGCTTGTGATATAGGGCCAGGTTCATCCGCAAGGATGCTTCAGAATCCGGTGGGAATTTTGCGCTTTTCGTAAAGCATGATAATGCGTTGCTGGAGCAGGTTGTCCAGAGGCAACACCATGTCTCGCAGAGCGTTAATCTTGATCCCGGCAGGATCGTAAGCCCTGGGTTCATTTGCGGAAGCTGCTTTCAGCAGTTGCTCCGCCGCGTCGTTCCAGTGGTTGATGTCCGCCGTGGCGGGTGAAATCCATCCCAGTTCGTAAAAGAGGCGCAGCAATTCGCCGCTGAGGTTGGAACGGGCGGGGTTTTTGAACCTGGTGATGCCTCCGTTGTTGCTCAGCGCTGTGCCCTCGATTTCCAGATATGAGGGGCCCGGAAGCAACAGGTCAGCTTCGGAATCGGGGTCCGCGAACTGCTGGATTTCAACCCTGAAGCCTGGACAGGTGGCCATAGATGTTTGAGCGCCCCAGGCAAGCAAAAAGTCCGTTTGTTCCGGCAGGCTAAAATCCGGTTGCGTCAGCAGCAAGCCGCGGTAGTTCTGGTAATCCGAGGTTTCCAACACGTTGCCCAGAGCCGGATCGACCTTGTGGGCGGCGTTTAGCACCCTGGCAACGCTTTGCTCGCTGATCCTGTTCAGGTTATAGACAAAGAGCTGGCGTGGCGATGGGCTGAGCGAGTCGATAGAGGAATGAACGCTATCCGCAAACATCAGAGCTTTGGAGCCGCAACTGGCCACGCTGACAAGCCTCTTGCCCTGACGCTGTTTTAGGCGCAGAATGGTGCGCAGGGTGTGGCTGATCTCTCCCACCACCACATATTCATCAAAGCGGTCGAGAATTTCGTAGGGCTCGAGATTGGGCTGCCAGGGCAGAAACTCACTGCTAAACAGGCGGTAACAGGGATCGGCGTGAAGGGCGGTGCCTGTGTTTTGAGCAACTCTTCGCAGGATCAGCATCTCTTCCAGGCAGATATGCGGCGAAAGCTCGAAGCGCCTGCTGTTTGCGGATTCGAACCTTTCACTCAGCAAATCCAGTGCTTCGCGCCAGGTCAGTTCCTTCCAGACGCCATTTTCCCATGCCAATGGCGTTTTCAGACGGTCAGCGCCATACAGGGCCTGCCAGCCGAAACGGCCTTTGAAGCAGAGATTGCGGTCGTTGAAGCCGGGCTTGCTGTCGTCAGTGCAAATCCGCACGGGGAGGCCGGACTGCGTTTCACAAAGGATTTGGCAGCCGGTTCCGCAAATGCCGCAGCTTTGCAGGGTGCTTTCTTTCGGCAGAGGATTCAGCTTGTAATTCAGATTCCTCTCCGTCAGCGCGCCCACCGGGCAAACGGCGATGCATTTGCCGCAACTTTCGCAGTTCGTCTGGGTTAGCGATTCGCCAAATTCCGGGGCCACCTCAGCCGTGTAACCGCGGTACATATAACCCAGCACCGCGGCGCCCTGGATCTCAGTGCAGGTGCGCACACAGCGGCCGCAATTAATGCACTTGTTGGCGTCGCGCACTATGTAAGGGTGGCTGTAATCGATGGGATGTTTGTTGATGCTGCCAGGGAAGTGGAGGGCGTCGACCCGGAAATCGGTGCAGTATTCACGCAGCTTGCAGGTTTCATTCACCTGGCAGCCGCATTCCAGGCAGCGCGCGGCTTCGGCTTTGGCCTCGTCTGCGTCAAAGCCGGTTTCCACCTCGTTGAAAGTGCTTTTAGCCTCATCCAAAGGTATCTCTGGCATCACTTTCCGCGCGATCATTTCGAATTGGGCGAATTCTTCCTGGGATATATCTTGCACCTTGTGGCCTTTCTTGGCGTCGAAGCGGAAGTGATCCGCTTTGATTTCCTCGCCCGCCAGATAGCGGTGGATGGCTTCCGCAGCCAGACGCCCGTCGGCTATGGCCTCGATGGCTGTAGCAGCCCCGCGGCGGAAATCGCCCCCGGCAAAAACGTTGGCCAAACCCGTGTGCATGGTGCTTTCGTCCACCATGACCGTTTGCCAGCGGCTGATGGGAAGTTCTTTTCCTTCCACACGGTTGGCTTCCTCAGCGAAGATATCAATCTCCGGCACTTGGGAGATGGCGGCAATGATGGAGTCGTAACTTTCGGTGAAAAACTCGCCGGTGGGTTCGGGACGCCTTCTTCCGCTGGCATCGGGTTCTCCGAGCCTCATCCTTTCGATCTTCACTTCACGCAGGGCACCGTTTTCACCGAAATACTCAACCGGGTTGCAGAGGTAGTGGAAAACCACACCTTCGTGTCCGGCAGCCTCTATTTCAAAGGGTTCGGCGGGCATTTCAACCTTGGTGCGGCGATAGATAACGCTCACCTCGCAACCGAGGCGAATGGCGGTGCGGGCACAGTCTATGGCGGTGTTTCCGCCACCAACGATGGCCACTTTTTTGCCCAGAACCGGGGTGTTCCCCAAGCTGTGGGCTTTGAGGAAATCCACGCCCAGATAACAGCCGGCGAGTTCTGAGCCCTTAACCGGCATGGGCACTGCTTTTTGGGCCCCGATGGCCAGATAGACGGCGTCGTAATCAATACTCAGCTTTTCCAGCTGTAGATCACGTCCCAATTGAACGTTGTATTCGATCTTCATGCCGTTGGCACACATCAGCTCGATCTCACGGTCCAGTATGTCTTTGGGCAGCCTGTACTCAGGAATCCCATAGCGCAGCCAGCCTCCAGCCGCGGGGGCTGATTCAAAGACCGTGACCTCATGGCCGAGGTTGGAAAGATAGAATCCGCAGGTGAGCCCTGAAGGCCCGGCTCCGATAATGGCGATCTTTTTACCCGTGGCTTCAGCCTTCTCGGGAACGTAGTTCCAGACGTCGCCGAGATCCTCATCCGCGGCAAAGCGTTTCAGCTGGCGGATGGCGATGGGTTCCTCAATGATCTGGCGGCGGCATTCCTTTTCGCAGAAAGCCGGGCAGACCCGTCCTATGGAAAGGGGCATGGGCAGGGTTTCTTTGATCACCTTCACGGCATCGTGATACTGGCCGTTGGCGATCAGCGAAACGTAACTCTGGATGTCCACATGGTCCGGGCAGGCGATCTTGCAGGGGGCTTCGCAATCGGCATAATGGTCCGAGATCAGCAGTTCCAGCGCCATCTTGCGGGCGGCGCGGATGTCCTCGCTGTCCGTGATGATCTCCATTCCGGGAAGCACTTTGGTGCCGCAGGAAGTCACAAATCCGCGGCGGCCCTTCACTTCAACTGCGCAGACCCAGCAGGAGCCGAATGGTTTCAGTTCTTCATCGTGGCAAAGGTTGGGTATCTCGATCCCGTTGCGGCGAGCCAGTTCCAGGATGGTGATCCCGGCTTCGGTCTGCACTTGGGTTCCGTTCAGCGTTACTTCAATCATCTGATTCACCTAGCCTTTGCTGATGGCATTAAACTTGCAGGCTTTGTAGCAGGAGCCGCATTTTATGCATTTGTCCTGATCTATCACATGCGGTTGTTTCACTGTCCCGGTTATGCATTGCGCTGGGCACTTGCGCGCGCAGGCTGTGCAGCCGATGCACTTTTCCGGTATTATCTCATAACGCAGCAAGGCTGTGCAAACGCCGGCGGGGCAGCGCTTTTCCTCAATGTGCGCCAGATATTCGTGTTTGAAATAGCGGAGGGTTGTGAGCACCGAATTTGGCCCCGTCTGGCCGAGGCCGCAGAGCGAAGCTTTGTTGATGTTCACGGAAAGTTCCTCCAGACGGTCGATATCTTCCAAAACCCCTTTGCCTTCCGTGATGCGGGTAAGTATTTCCAGCATGCGCCTGGTGCCAATGCGGCAGAAAGTGCATTTCCCACAGGATTCATTTTGGATGAAGCTCATGAAGAAATGAGCGATCTTAACCATGCAACTGGAGTCATTCATCACAACCAGACCACCGGAACCAACCATGGCCCCAACTGCCCCCAGAGAATCATAATCCAGAGACATATCAAGATGTTCGCGTGTGAGGCAACCACCGGAAGGACCGCCGATCTGAACCGCCTTGAAGGCTTCGTTATTGATCTTGCCATCCTTATCCAGCACTCCTCCACCGATCTCAAAGATGATCTGACGCAGAGTGGTGCCAAAGGGGACTTCTATCAAACCTGTATTGGCAACATGTCCCGTGAGCGCAAAAGTCTTGGTTCCCGGAGATTTGGCAACGCCAACTTTCCGGAAAGCCTCAACGCCTTCCCGCATCACCACCGGCACCAAAGCCAGAGTCTCAACGTTATTGATCACAGTTGGTTTGCCATAGAGACCGCTTTCAGCAGGGAAGGGCGGCTTGGGATTGGGCATGCCGCGCTTGCCTTCGATGGAAGCCAGCAGAGCCGTTTCCTCCCCACAGACGAAAGCTCCGGCACCTTCAACAACGCTGATACGGAAGCTCTTGCCGCTGCCAAAGACGTTGTCGCCCAGAATACCGAGCTCTTCCGCCACGCTGATAGCTTTGCGAATGCGGGTGCAGGCCAGAGGATACTCCATGCGCACATAGACATAGCCCTCATCGGCTCCAACTGCCGCCGCGGCTATCATCATGCCTTCCACCACACTGTGAGGGTTTCCTTCCAGTATGCTGCGATCCATAAAAGCGCCCGGGTCTCCCTCGTCACCGTTACAAACGATGTATTTTTTCTCATTCACCTGTCTGCGGGTAAGTTCCCACTTCAGGCCGGTGGAGAATCCACCACCGCCACGCCCACGCAAACCAGAATCCTGATAGAGTTTGCAGAGTTCTTCAGCGCTGTATTTCTGATAGGCGTCACGAGCAGCAAAATAACCACCGTGACTGATGTATTCGTTCACGTTTTCAGGGTCCAGGTGACCGCATTCTTTAAGCGCGGTGCGCTTTTGCCGGGTGTAAAAGGGAATGTCTCCCGCGCCCTTGCAGTGTCTGCCATCAGCGGGGTTGACATAGAGCAAACGGTCGATCAGCTTGCCCTGCACAATGGTCTGACCCACGATCTCATCGGCGTCTTCAGGTTTCACGTGAGCATAGAGGACGCCATCCGGCTCGACCGTGACCAGCGGACCAACCTGACAAAAGCCCTGGCAGCCGCTTCCCGAGATCAATACATCGTGATCGTGTTCATCATGGGCTTTCAGCTCGATGGATACATCCAGGGAGTGCATGGCAAGGCTGTCCTTCAGGGCACTGTAAATCTTCAGGGAACCATTGGCTATGCAACCTGTTCCGGCGCAGACAACTATGCGTTTCTTGTAGTGAGCAAGGGCTTCCTGATAGTCCTTTTTGATTTGATCCAAATTAAGCATTATCCATCTCTAATAAAGCATCTATAAGCTTGATCGCTCCCATCAGGCTTCCCTGTTGCGGAATTTTTCCAAGATTCCGGGTATGGCTTCCGGAGTGAGTTTGCCAAAGGTCTTGTCGTCTATCATGATCACCGGCGCCAGCGAGCAGCAGCCCAGGCAGGACACTTCCATCAGCGTGAACAGCATGTCGTCAGTGGTCAATTTGCCGTCCTCCAGCTTCAGGTTTTCGATCAACGCGTCCTTGATCCCGTCCGCTTCTGACACGTAGCAGGCTGTCCCCTTGCAAACCCGGATGATGTGTTTGCCCTGTGGTTCCAGGCGAAACATTGAGTAGAAGGTTACCACACCGCAGATTTCGGCAGCCGGCACTTTCATTCGTTCAGATATATATTTGAGTGCCGGTCGGGAGAGGTATCCCTCAAGTTCTTGTGCGGCTTGTAAAAAGGGTATGAGCGATCCCTTCCTGCCTTCGTATTCTTGCAACAACGCGTCCAGCCGGCTGAAGTCCTGTTCCATCGCGACTCCTTGACTTTGATTTCAGTGTCACGCCCAGCGGGACTGTCTTTCCGCGGGCACGAAATGAACACATTTACAGAGAGGCGGTCTTTGTCAAATAGAATGTGGAACAATTCTCAGATGCTTGCTCCATCTTCCTGTCAGACAGATGGTTCAGACCACCCAGGCTGTAGGCGGCTTATTTCAGCAGCAGCAGTTTGCGAACCTGGACATCCTTTCCCGCAGACGCTTTCAGGAAATATACCCCGCTGGGCAAGGCTTCGGCGTGGTCATTCCTTCCGTCCCACTCAAGCCATTGCTGACCCGCGGAGAGTTTCTGAGCGCTGAACTCGCGAACCTTCTCTCCCCGGAGGTTGTAAATGCTCAACCCCATCTCCGCCGGCTCTTTCAGTTGCAGGCCAATCCTGGTCTTTTCGCTGAAAGGATTGGGCGCGATGGCGTCCAGGCTGAAAACCGCCACCGGCAGTTGCGGATCGCTGACGGCGGTGTTCCAATATTCGAAGGCCAGCGTTCCGGAGAGCAAAACAGCGTTGCCGTGCCGGTGCGAATTATCCAGCAGGGCATACCAGTTCTGGCCCGCGGGAATGTCAAAAACCGCGTTGCCGGAAGCAACCGGGCCCGTATAAGAGTAGGCGCTGCAGAAATTGCCCAAATCCAGGAAGATGGCGTTGTCAGCGTCAACCACCAAAAAGGAAACGGTGGAGGGCTCATACACATGTTGGTAATATCTGGCCGGTGCGCCCAGAACATCGATATCGTCCCAAAGCGTTCTGCCGGTAACAAAATAGCCCAGGCTCTGGAAATCCACCGTGAAACGGTAATCCTGCTCCGGATCAGGCGGTGTGGCCAACGCCTCGATCGTTGGCTGGGGCATCGGCGCGGCGATCTGGAACTGGTAATTATAGGTTTCGCCGTTCACCGTGTTTGCCACCAGTTGTGTGTAGGTTCCAGGAATGGCAGGATATTGCCCGAACATGGTTTCCGTCCGGGCACGGTAATCACGGTTTTCGCCCACTTTGAAGCTCACCATGCCGTTGTTGTCAGTATAGGCCTCACAATCGAAGCGGGGCGAGGACTCAAAGATGGCCAGAACCACCCTTGCGGCGTCCACCGGCTGCATGTCTTGATCCACCACCTGAATGTTGATGGTGGCCACGCCTTCCGAATACCGCTCCGTGACCGGCGAGAACAAGCCGTCGGACCTTTCCTCGAACACGCTGCCAAACACCCTGCCCCATCCGTTTTCATACACCAGCGGGTTATTCAGATAGCCGTTCACCGGCTCCCAGGAAACCCAGCCGTCTTCCCAAAACTCGTTCCAGGTGTGGTCGGTGGAGACGGAACTGATATTGGTGCAGGGGATAAGGGCCGTCCGTGCCACGGCGGAACTGAAGTCGGCGTATTCGCCGCAGCGTCCAAATCGTTTGGCGAAAATGCGCACCGGCTGATGCGGGCGCTCGTTGTTTGAGGTGAAACTCATGTTCTGGTTTATCCACCAAGTGATGGCGCGGATGGCGTCTCCGGGTGATCCGTCGCGGTTGAACACGCTCAGGCACTGTGTCAGGGTATCGCAAAGCACCGGATGGACATCGTCGTCGAAGTCGTAAAAATATGAGCGCCAGAATTTTCCCCCATTCCAGGGAGCTGCGATATTGTTGGAATGGGTGCTGTTGTTTTCCACAATGTTGGGATCGATATAGGCCTGGATTTCGTCAGTTATCTTGGGATTCACCAGATACCAGTAATAGATCTCCCTGGGGACGGTTACCTGCTGAAATTGGCCATTAGCGTCCTTTTTCCAGTAGCGGGCGGTGGAATAGTAATCCCCGCCGGTGGCGGCGGAACCCACATCCACTATTTCCACATAGGGCAGTTGGGAGGCAACGGAATAGATCCACTCGGCGTTTTCGGTGAACAGTTCCGGGTAAGCGAAACTGGAGTTCAGATACTGGGGCGAGGCTGTCGCCACGCAGAAAGCGATCTCGTCCACGATGGGGTCCGGCGCGTTGATTATCAGGGTGGAGAAATGCATCCGGGGATAATAGTCAAGCTGCAGCAGCGTTTTGTGCAGTTCAGCCTGGATCCAGGTCGGAGCCTTGGCCACGGCTTGTCTGTAATGCGATTCGTTAACCACACTCCCGCCCGTGAAATAGGGATTGGCAAACTGTTCCTTGTTGTCAAAATAGATGCCAAACTGCTCTCCGGCCGGAAGCACAAAACCCAGCGACATTTCCAGCAGTGGGCACCAGTTCTCGCGGAGCCCGCACCCCGGATTAGCAGGCGCTGGAGCGGGGATAGTCAAAACCGCTTCCGGCTGAACCACAACCACCGCGTCCTCGATAACTATTTCCCGGCTGGTGAGGCCGCGCGGAGCAGCACTCAGAGCGGCCAGGGCGAAAACCAAAAGAATCAGGGCAGGCTTTTTCATCGAATCACCTCGATCAAAATACTCTTATGCTCATAATTATTTCCCGCCCAATGCTGTCAATGAAAAAGGGTTTGAACCAACTTAATGCCTCCTTAGCGCCCGAACCTATCCCTCTCACTCGCCCCTCGCCAAATCCCCGCATCAGATGCGGCCATCATGCGGGAGGCACATCTGGAGCCCAATACAGGGCGTTAACGGCGAGATGGTATAGCTTCAATCCTCCATGGGGAACCATACCGCTTCACTTCCTCGCTATGGCATACAGCTATCAGGGCTAACCCACCATAAATGAAGTTGAGATTTCTGTTTTTATATAAGGAAAACTATGATAAAAAGCATGTTTTACAACATTTCACTTGACATATTTCGGGTCTTGAAGCTGAATGGATTTGGAAAAGGAGTGAGCCATGAACAAGATCATATTGGCCCTTTTAGCCAGCCTTACGTTTACCTGCTTCCTGGGAGCCCAGACCGCCCAGCAGCCCGATGGTTGGGGCACGGTAGCCGCTCCCTATCGCATTGCCAACCTAAACAACCTTTACTGGATCGCGGAAGATCCCGCCCGCTGGAATCTAATCTACCGGCAAACCCAAGATATCGACGCCGCCGAGACCTCCTCCTGGTTTGGCGGGCAGGGCTGGCCCGGCATCGGATACGGCCTGACGCCTTTTACAGGGCACTATTACGGAAACCAGCACACGATCTCCAACCTGCAGGGAAAATACGGCCTGTTTGGCAACCTCATCTCCGCCACCGTCACCGATCTGGAGATCGAAAACGGATCGATCACCACCTCAGCCGGCAGTGCTGCGTTGCTGGCCTATAGCGCCCGGGAAAGCTACATCAGCAACTGCCAGATAAGCGGAATTGTCACCGGTTCCGGACATCTCCAAGGCGGGCTGATCGGAATAGCCTACCCAGGCACAACGATCTATAATTGCGGCTCCACCGCCACGGTTATCGGTACAGCACAGATCCAGCCAGGATTTTATTCACCCGCCCACAGCATGGGCGGCTTGGTTGGCATTTTGGAAAGCAGAGCTGTCCTCGACTGGTGTTATGCCGGAGGCCAGGTCAGCGGAAACGGGGCCGCGAACGTCGGAGGCTTGGTAGGGATGCTGTCGGGTACGATGAGCAATTGCTACAGTACCGGTTCCCTGACGGGTAACGGATATTTTTTGGGAGCCCTGGTCGGTAGATGTAACAATCTGGGGGATTATACTATCACCAATAGCTACTATGACCTTGATGACTACACGATCAACAATGAACATCAGATAACTATAGGCGCGTTGCCGGCGGCTCTTTTCAGTCAATGGCTGTCCTCAAACAGGAGTTTGGATATAAATGACTTTCTAACTCTGGAGAACGGCCGTTACCTGATCCAAGACGAAGAGGACATTTTCCCGCTTATGGCCTTTGGCCAGAATGCCGGCTTTCACTACAGGCTGACCGCCGATCTTGACCTCAGCAGTTTGCCCGGCTATTTCATCCCCCTGCTGAAAGGTGATTTTGACGGCGGCGGCCACAGCATCGCGAATCTGAACATCAGCTCCGGCGCCAGGACCTGCGTGGGTTTCTTTGGCATTGTGCACGACGCTGTGGTGCAGGACCTTCAGATAAGCGGCTGCGATATCACCGGCGGCATGCAGACCGGTGCCATGGCCGGGATGGGCACCTACTATTCAAGATTCAGAAACTGCCAGGCCAGCGGAACCATCCACGGCGGCAACATGCTGATCATCGATTCCGCCGTGGGCGGCCTGATCGGATACGCGGTACTCGCCGTGGTGGATTCCTGCCAGAGTTCCGTGAATATATCCGTGTCGGGAAACACCGTTTACAAGGCTGGCGGCTTGATCGGTATGGCAGAATACAGCGATATCTTGGGCAGCTATTACCAAGGAACGATTGCCAACCTGGGCATCCACGTGGGCGGTACTTCACCCGCGACTGGAGGTTTGGTTGGGTATGCCGACGCGACAGAGATCGTGGCCTGCCACACCCAGGCTGAAGTTTCCGGAGAACTCAGGGTGGGAGGCTTGGTTGGCAAAAACAACAGCCTGATCACCCGCTGCCACAGCTCCGGAACTGTTCAGGGGACCAACGAAGCCGGAGGCCTAGTGGGCTTGAATTATGAAGATGGCGAGATCTCCAAGTGCTGTAGCGACGCGGCTGTTTCTGGCTCAACCCAGTTGGGCGGGCTGGTGGGAGTCACATACGGATCGATAGACAACAGCTACGCCCGCGGAGCGGTGAGCGGAACGAACCAAGTGGGAGGTTTGCTGGGCGCGATCACGGGATATTATTACTCATGGGGTAGCTTGAGTAAAAGCTACAGCACTGGAGCGGTGAGTGGTAGTGGTGCCCAAGTGGGTGGCTTGGTGGGATCCACTTGGAATTCCGGCTACAGCGGTGGAGGCTACTGGGACATCCAGACCTCCGGGCAATCCACTAGCATCGTGGGAACAGGCAGAACCACTGAACAGATGATCTTTCCCCATTCCGCGGACACCTATGTGGGTTGGAACTTCGATAGTATTTGGGCCCCCGACTACCTGCACCAGCGCAACGATGGCTATCCCTACCTGCGTGACACGATACCCGGTTCTCCAGCAGACGATCCCACGGCAATCACTCTAGCCCTAAGGCTCGGCATAAGCCCCAATCCCTTCCGTGGCAACGCCCAACTTCGCTTCAGCCTACCCCAAAGCGGCGACTGCTGCTTGGAAATCTTCAATCTCCGAGGCCAGAAACTACGCTCTTTCCAGTTTCAGGGCATCAAGCAAGGTGACCACGGCGTGGACTGGGATGGGCGCGATGAAAGCGGACGCAAGCTCTCCTCCGGCATCTATCTAATACGCGCCCGATCAGGCGGGGAGAGCAAACTGGCTAGGGCGGTCCTGCTAAGATAAGGTGTCAGGAACAACTTTGGGACACAGGTCAGTCCTATAAGCAAGATCAAACGCTATTCGTAGCGGAGGGCGTCGATGAGGTTCAGGTTCGCTGCTTTGCGGGCAGGATACCAGCCAAAAAAGATGCCGATGACGCAGGAAAAGCCGACGGAGAGCAGGATCGACCAGGAGGTCACCACGATGCTCCAGCCCATGGTTTTGCCCAGGATCACTGCCAGTCCCCAGCCCAGGACGATGCCGATGAGCCCGCCGAGGATGCTGATGGTGATGGCTTCAATGATGAATTGGAGCAATACGTCGCGCTTTCCGGCGCCCACGGCCATGCGGATGCCGATTTCCTTGATCCTTTCAGTAACCGAGACCAGCATTATGTTCATAATGCCGATCCCGCCCACGAGCAGCGAAATCCCGGCGATGCTGGCCAGAAGCACGGTCATGGTGTTGGAAACGCTGTTGGCGGCCTCAGCCACGTCGGTTTGGGAACTCACCATGAAATCTGCGGCGGTGGTGCCGCTGTGGCGGGCTTGCATGAGGTTGGAGATATCTTCCTGAACAATGGGGATGCGTTCTTGCGAAACGGCGGAAACGATGATGGTAAGGAAGCGCCAGCGGTGTCCGATGAGTCGGGTGGAGGTTGTGGTAAAAGGAGCTAGGACAATGTCGTCCTGATCGTTGCCCATTGTGCCCTGGCCCTTGGATTTGAGCACGCCTTTCACGGTGAAGGGGATGTTGCGGATGCGCATTATCTTGCCCACTGGGTCCTCACCCACGAACAGGTTGTCAGCCACGGTTTTGCCCAGCACACAGACCTTGGCGCCGCTCTCCACCTCGGAGGGGTAGAAGAAGTCGCCCGATTCCATCTTCATATCGCGGATCAGGAAATAATCCACGTCCACACCCATGATGCGTCCGCGCCAGTTGTTGTTGCCGTATTTAAGCTGGCCGAAAGTATTGTAAACCGGTGAGGCGTAAAGAACTCCGTCCACTTTGTCGAGGATGGCGTCCACGTCCTCCTCTTCGAGGGTGTTGCCGGAGCCGGCAGCCTGGCGCGCAGTGCTTTGGGTGTTCGTGAAATTGGACATCACGGAGACCACATTGGTGCCCATGGTGCTGATCTGGTCGTCCACCACCTTTTTGGCGCCCTGGCCGATGGCGATCATGGTAATCACGGCAGCCACGCCGATGATGATGCCCAGCATGGTCAGAAAGGTGCGGGTTTTATTGCGGGTTAGGGATTTAAGGGCGATGCGGAGAATTCCGAAAACAGACATCAGGCCACCTCCTCGCTGTCATCTAGGCGGGGCAGCTTCTTCAGGTCTTCAGTGGCATTGCGGGGATCGGGATTGGGCAAATCGGAGATGATGCGCCCGTCGCGGAAAGTGATGATCCGGGTCGCGTATTGGGAGATGTCGAATTCGTGGGTCACCAAGATAATGGTTTTGCCCTCGGCGTGCAGTTTCTGAAAAAATTCCATCACTTCCACGCTGGTGCGGGTGTCCAGATTGCCCGTGGGCTCATCCGCGAGCAGGAACACGGGGTCGTTGACGATGGCGCGGGCGATGGCGACGCGCTGCTGCTGTCCGCCGGAAAGCTGGTTAGGGAAATGGCGAGCTCGGTCATGTAAGCCCACAGTTTCGAGAGCTTTGAGGGCCATGGCGCGGCGGTCTTTGGCATGGATGTTTTTGGAATAGAGTAGGGGAAGTTCCACATTCTCCAGCGCCGTGGTGCGGGGCAAGAGGTAAAAACTCTGGAACACATAACCGATCTTGCGGTTGCGCACCTGAGTGATCTCGGCATCATTCATGGCGTGAACGTCGTAGCCGTCCAGGATGTAGGTTCCGGAGCTGGGTTTGTCCAAGCAGCCGATCAGGTTCATGAAGGTGGTCTTGCCGGAGCCGCTGGCGCCCATGATGGCGATGAATTCACCGGACTGAACGTCCAGATCGATCCCGCGCAGGGCGTGAACCTGGATTTCGCCCATGGTGTAGGTTTTGGTGATTCCGCGCGCGCTGAGCAGGGTTCTTGCCGTCATGCTCAGAACCTTGGCCCCATGCCGGGCCTGCCCTGTTGGAGGGCGCTGTTAACCTTGGCCTGGGAGGGGTCTTTGTAGTTCACGCCGGTGATGATCTTCGTATCCGGATCAAGGGGGCTGAGCACCTCCACAAAAGCGCCGTCGGAAACTCCGGTGCGCACCATAATCAATTCCGGCGTCTTGTCTTTCAGCACCCAGATCAGGGCGGAGCCGCCGTTGCGGCCATTGCCTCCGCCACGATTCACTCCACCGGGCATTCCGCCGGGGGGCATACCGCCGGGGAACCCACGTGGAGGACGTCCGGAAGGGGCTTTGGCGCTGTCCGGCCTCGGATTGTCGCGGGATGGAGCCCTGCCGCCGGGAGCGGAGACCATCACCTTTTCCATAGCTGCTTTGCGGGCATTGGGAATCAGGTCATCCTCCCATTTGAGGCCAAAAAGCTCCCACACCTCCTTGCTGGGGGTGAAGCGGGTGGCGGTTTCAGGGATGCGGATCACGTTTTCCTTGGACTGAGTGATGATGGTCACGTTGGTTGTCATGCCGGGAAGCAGCTTGTGGTCGGGGTTGGCGGCATCGATGATCACGCTGTAGCTGACTACGTTTTGCTCGGTTTCGGATTTCAGCCGGATCTGCTGCACAGAGCCGGTGAACATCTGGCCGGCATGGGCATCCACGGAGAATTCCACCGGCAGACCCACGGAGATTTTGCCGATGTCAGCCTCGTCCACACTAGCCGTGATCTCCATCTGATCCAGGTTGTTGGCAATGGTGAAGAGGGTGGGCGAGTTCATGCTGGCAGCCACTGTCTGCCCTTCCGAAACCTCGCGGGAAACGATCACGCCGTCGATGGGCGAGGTGATGGTGGCGTTTTTGAGGTTCTTCTCAGCGGTTTGCAGCCTTAGCAGGGCGGTGGCCAGATTGAGTTTGGCCTGGTCGAGGCTGTATTTGTCTTTCTGCAGTTCATAGGATGAGATCATGTCGCGGCTGAAGAGAGTCTCGCTATTGTTGTATTCCATGCTCGCTTCGTCACGGGAAACGCGGGCCTTGTTCACTTCAGCTTGGGCGGATTCCACGCTGGCGGCCAGGATTTCTGTATCCAGCCGGGCCAGCACTTCGCCTTTTCTCACCTTGTCATTGAAATCCTTGTAAAGGGTTTTGATGGTTCCGGATACCTCGGTGCCCACCTCCACCAGAACGGTGGGATTGAGGGAGCCGGTGGCGGTAACGACTTCACGGATGGTGCCTTTTGAGGGGCTGTCAATCTTCCATTCGGGTCGGTTGCTGCTTTTGCGGAGCTGGATGAAAACGATCGCCGCCGCGATGAGCAGCAGCGCGATGATGACGTATTTAAGGTATTTTTTCATGGTGTAACCTTTATTACCACTTGCCCTGGATCTTTTGGGAAAGCAGGTTGTTGATGGCTTCCTGGCGGGCAAGGATTTGGTAGCGGTTGTTGTTGTAGGCGATTTCGGAATTGATGAATTCCACGCGGGTCTTGTCCAGTTCCAAAAGCTCGATCAGGCCCAGGCGGAAGCGTTCTTCGGCAATGCGGATCTGGCTTTCGCTCTGAGCCAGTTTTTCGCTGTAAAGCTCGTCCAGGCGGGTCAGGTAGGCCAGTTCCTGGCTGAGGGTGGCATACTGCTGGTTGATCTCATCGATCTGCTGACGAATCTCCAGTTCAGCCAGGCGCTGGGCAAGGTCGCCGCGTTTATTGGTCTGGCCCTGTTTGAACTGGTTCCAGAGCGAGTAGCTGAAGTTCAGGCCCAGGGTGTGGTTGGTGCCGTAGGTATCGAAGTCGAAGTTTTCTCCACCCACGCTGCGGCTGAAGTTGTAGGCCAGGCTCACGCGGGGAAAGTAGTTCAGGAAGTTCTGGGTGAGGCCCAGTTCCCCACGTTTGAGGTCAGCCTTGAGCAGTTTCACCTGGTTGCTCTGTTCAGGGCTGGTCTGAGGCAGGACATAGTTCATATCCGGAGCCAGTTCTGCCAGTTCATAGCCGGCGTCGTCCATCCGGGCGAGGCTGAAGAGCTGGGCGCGCTTGGTGGCGATGGTGTTTTCCAGTTGCAGGATGGAGATGCGGGCGTTCATCACGGCAATTTCGCTTTCCTTGAGGTCGAAGCTGGTGTTCTTGCCCAGTTGGTTCAACACTTGGGCTTGTTCCCACACGCGGGTCTGGATTTCCAGGTTCTTCTGCAACGATGAAAGCTGGCGCTGGGTGCTCAACACGTCCAGATAAGCTGTGAAAACGCCGTAGGCATAGGCGCTGGCGCTGCTTTGACGGGTCAGTTCAGCCTTCTCCGCATCCAGCTTGGCGTATCTGTAGTTGAACCAGGCGTCATCGTTGAGGCTGATCGTTTTGCTGATGGAAAATCCGGCCTGACTGCTCAGGTCAGAAGCCGCGGGGGTGTTTGGATGGTAGAAATTATTGGTGATGCCAAAACTCACGCCAGCCTCGGGCAGCAGGTTCCAAGTGGCGCTGCTGAGGTTGGAGCGGCTGGTTTCGTAGGCAAGCTCGCCGCGCAGCATGCCGTAGCTATTCACCAAGCCGTGCTCAACCAGTTCGTCCAAGGTGTATTGCTGCGCCAGCAGGGCCAGCGGAAGCAACAGCAGGAGGGTCCAAATTGCTTTCATTATCTTCATATATCCTTCAAAATAAAGGTGTCCAGTTGCATCAGGCAGGATAGCCTTCTTATTCTTTACCTATTTCAGAGGCTTTCCCTGCATTATTTATTGGGTGAAACAATCTCTGGATGCACTTTTTTTCAAAGCCGCGATACAGACAAGGAAAATTTCTTGCCGGGAAAGCTATGCTAATTTCTTTGGCATCCAAAGACAAAAATCAAGCTAAGGAGAAATTATGCCCTGCAATCTTAGAAACCGCCATTTTCTGACCCTGATGGACTTTTCGCCGCAGGAGATCGGATTTCTGCTGGACCTCGCGCTGAACCTGAAAAAAGCCAAATACGCGGGAACCGAGCAGCAACGCCTCAAAGGCAAAAACATCGCCCTTATCTTTGAAAAGGACAGCACCCGCACCCGCTGTGCCTTTGAAGTGGCCGCTCTCGACCAGGGCGCGCACGTTACATATCTGGGCCCCACCGGCAGCCAGATGGGCAAAAAAGAATCCGTCGCAGACACCGCCCGGGTTCTTGGCCGCATGTATGATGGAATCGAATACCGCGGCTTCGGCCAGGAAATCGTGGAAGAACTGGCAAAATACGCCGGCGTGCCTGTCTGGAACGGCCTTACCGACCAAGACCACCCCACCCAGGTGCTGGCTGATTTCCTCACCGCCATGGAGCATCTGAACAAGCCGCTGAACGAAATGACCTTCGTTTATGTTGGCGACGGACGCAACAACGTGGCCAACGCCCTGATGATCGGCGGCGCCAAAACCGGGATGGACTTCCGCATTGTGAGCCCCAAAGCCCTGTTCCCGGAAGCCTCTCTGCTGAAGAAATGCAAGGATGTGGCCAAAACCACCGGCGCAACCATCACCATCACCGACGACATCGCCAAAGGCGTGAAAAACGCCGATGTGATCTACACCGACGTCTGGGTCTCCATGGGCGAGCCGGACAGCGTTTGGGCCGAGCGCATCAAGCTGCTCAAACCCTATCAGGTGAATGCCGCCATGATGAAAAAGACCGGTAAGCCCACCACCCTTTTCATGCACTGCCTGCCGGCTTTTCACGACCTCAAGACCACCATAGGAAAACAAATCCATGACAAGTTCAAAATCAGCGCCATGGAAGTCACCGACGAAGTGTTCGAATCGCCCCAGTCCGTTGTCTTCGACGAGGCGGAAAACCGCATGCACACGATCAAGGCCGTGATGGTTGCCACCCTCGGCAGCTGATCACCTCCACCGTATAGAAACAAAGCCGGCGGATCGTTCTGCCGGCTTTATTTATTGATGGATGGCAAATCTATTTCACCAGGGCGATCCGGCGCTGTGCCGCAACTCCATCCTGGCTGGTGCGGATGATGTAAATCCCGCTGGAGACGGCGCTGCCAAAATCGTCCAGGCCGTCCCAGCTATGCACCACGGATTTGGGGCTGTAGCCAACAAAGAGGGATCTCACTTTCTGGCCGCGGAGGTTGTAAATCTCCACCAGCACAGGCCGAGTGTTGTTTTTTAGCTCCAGCCGGAAGCTGGTTTCGCCTTTGAAGGGGTTGGGATGGTTCGTCGAGATACTAATCCCGCCAGCAGGCGCCAAGCCGGGGTCTTCAGCAGGGCTGAAGGTTTCGCCGAAATACTCCGTCAGCACATAATCAATGAGGTTCCGGGCGTCATCCTGGTAGATGTTGTAGAGCGGGAAACTAACCACGCAGACCTTGCCGCTCTGGTTCAGGTTCAGCACCCCCACCGGCATGCCGGCCATCGCTCCCTGGGGCGTGTCGTCAGCGTAATCCGTGCCATAGTTGTAGATGGTGGCGCAACCGGGGCTGGCGCCGATGCTTTCAACGCGGATGATATGTCCGTTCATGACTGACAAGGTCTTTTCCGGGTCCACGCTCACAGCGGGAATCTGGCCTTGGGCCGGGATGGCGAAGCGAAAACGGGCTGCGTTGCCGGAGTAGTCAGCAGACGCGATCCCAATCACGTCGTAGATAAAGGAATCGCTGTTGAAATTGCCCGGATAGTTGACATTCAGCTCGAAAGCCAGCGAGGGGAAATACACGCTGAAGAAGACGTTGCCCCCGGCCTGAATGTACTGGTTCAGGGCATCCCGCGCGAAATAAGGATAATCCATGCTGGCCTGGTCATTCCCGTGCCAGATGATGGATGAGTAGATTCCGATATCGGCCAGGCGCAGGTTTTCATCCAGAGAATTGATGTCAAGCTCTGTGGTGGTAAAGTTCGCGCTGGCATAAGCGTAAAAATCGTCCGCCTGCTGATCGGTGGGCATGAAGGGATTCGTTCCGCCCATGTCCTCGGTTTCGTCAACGATGAGCACACCCTGGTCCAGAGTAACGGGACGGCTTTTCACAACCTGGGTGAAAGGACTGGCATTGCCGTCCTGGTCCACCGCGCAAAGGCTGTAATAGTAATAGCTTGGCGAACCCACCACATCGTTGTCCAGATATTCGCTTTCCGTGAGCAAACCGCCAATTTGCTGTCCCAGCTCGTCAGGCTGTGAAGAGCGGTAGAGCCTGTAGCCGGCGAAGTCATGCTCGCGGTTGTCGTCCCAATCCAGCAAGATGCTCTGATAAAGGGGCTGGTCAATGAAGTTTTGCGGCTGCAGCGGAACGGAGAGCGGCATCGCTGTGGTATAGACCAGATAGCTTTCGTTGCCAAAGTTATCCACGGAGCCCACCGCGAAATGATACAACTGGCCCTGGGTGAGGCCCTGTACCGACAGATAGTTGCTGGAAGTGGTGAGCGGCGCGCCCCAGTCGCCAAAAACCGTGCTGTAATAGACATTGTAGTAACTGATCAGGGGATCGTTCAAGTTTTCCCAGGTCAGCAGGATGGTGGATCCGTCGCCCCAATCCTGGGCGGAAAGGCCTACCGGGGAGGAAGGCATATCAGCAAAGGAGGCAGCGCAGGCCACGGAGGCCTTGATCACCTCGGCGCAGTAAGCGGGATTGAGGTTGGCCACGACGTCCTGGGAGGTGTGATACACTGGCGAGAACTCATCCTCGAAAAAGTAGATGACGTGAAAGCCGTTTTGCCAGAAGGGATGGCTGTCGCTGCTGCCGCTGTTCAAGCCTCCGTAATAGGTATCCAGGTCTGTGTACTGCTCCGTGATCAGGGCCGCGTAGGCGCTGTGGTCAATCGATCCGTCGTAGGGCATCAGACACACCTGCCAGGGCTGGGGCCCGCTTTGGTTGGCGATCATGTCATGATTGATCATCAGGCGGATGTTTTCGCCGGCCAGATTGGCCGTGTGGGCGTGGTGTTTTGAGCCCCAGAGGCCGAATTCCTCGGCGGCAAAGGTCACAAAGCGGATCGAGCTGCGGGGCTGGTAGCCGCTGGCCATCATCACCCGAGCCATTTCCAGGGCGGCCACGCTGCCGCTGGCGTTGTCATCGGCTCCGGGAGCGAAAAGGTAGGGGTCGCTGTTGTTCGAGATCGAATCGTGATGCCCGCCCACAACGATGTACTGGTTGGGGTAGGTCGTCCCCGGAATGGTGGCCACAACGTTGTATTGGATTGTGTTTTGCCACATGAATTGCTGCAGCACCGCGTCTGTCACCCCGTAGCTGATGAATTTCTGCTGGATCCACTGCGCCACCTGGAGGCGGTTGTCTGCCCGCGCGTAGCGGGTTTGGAAGTCCTGCAGGCTCTGGATGGTGCTCTGCACGGAAGCGGCGTTCACCAGGGCGACCATCTGGTCAATGTCCGTCCTCGCGGCCCTCGGGGAAGCGGCAGGCAAAGCCGTCTGGGAGAAGCGCATAGGCTCCAGGCCCAGCCGGGTGAAGGGATGGGTAATCTGTTCCCGCAGTTGGATTTCGTCCAGCGGGCTCTCGAAAAGGTAGGCGTCGGCCAGTTCAAGCAGCAGCCTGCCCCCAGCGCCAAGCTCAGGCCGGCTTTGGCCGGGTATTTTTCCCACCAGATATAGCTTTTGGGCTGTGTCAAGTTCAGCCAGCCTGTAATCCTGATATTTGCCTTCCGGCACCAGGGCGATGGCCTGGTCAGCGTCGTAATGCAGGATGGCGCAGCCCTCTTCCGAAAGCCGGCGCATAGCCTGGTTCAGGCTTTCCTCCTGGAACGGGGAGCGGATCAGCCTCACCGGAATCCCGGCCACGTATTGGTTTGCCCAAAGGCCCAGGCAAAGCGGCAACAGCGCCGCGAGGATCAGATATCTCTTCATCGTGTCTCCATTATCTCCACAGCTTGAAAGCCACGGACATTCCCAGATTATGCAAAGTCCGTTCCAGTCAAGGTTTTTGTTCCGAATTCGGCAATTCTGTTCCGGCCACTATTTTTTCTTGTGATTCACCCTGCCTGCCTTATTATTTCCTTTGAAAACACTCAAGGAGTTTCCCATGAAAAGAGCGACGCTCATTTTGGCCATCCTGCTTCTCGCGCTGGGCGCTTTGTTCGCCCAAAGCGGCGATGATTACGATATGGAAATGGTGACCACCCAGGCGCCCGAACAGCCGGTTTCGGTCTATTTCGGAATCTACGTGGACGACCTGGATTATCCCACAGCCCACGAACTCGGCTACAAATACCTTTACGGCATCCTCGTGACCGGAGTCTCCAAAGGCTCCCCGGCCGACAAGGCGGGCCTGAAAGAGAACGACATCATGATGGAGATAGACAGCAAACCGGTTACCAATATGGAGGAATTCGACCGCCAGCGCTCAATGATGAGGCCCGGCCAGAAAATCAACCTCCGCGTTTGGCGAAACGTGGAAATAACGGACCTCGAACTGGTGCTGGAGCCGCGCCCAGAAGAGGGAAAGCGGTTCGGCAGCGTGATTCGCAAAGACGCTTATCTTGAAGACCCCACAGACAGACCCAGCCGCAAAAAGGACCTCGGCTGGGGCGGAGGAGGCTGGGTGCCCTACTATACCATCCTGCCCATGGAACACGTGAACGGCTTGCTCAACAGCATCGGCGACAACGAAACCCAGAACAACGATTTCGGATTCAATCCCATCAGCAGCAAAGGTATTTTCATGAATGGCGGCGCCGGCAAAGGCAACATCGGCAAAGGCTTCTTCTTAGGCGGAGTTGGCGCCGGCTACGAGTTCAGCGATGTCGATCCAGTCACCCACGCCTCCGTGAGATACGAAGCCTCCTTCGGCGGCCTCACCCTGGACAAGCGCTTCCTGATCACCGACGGTTTCGCTGCCTCGCTGGGCGCGATGTTTGGAGCGGGTGGACACACTGTCTATTATACCCAGACCCAATCTGAGTTCACCTGGCCCCAAATCTTCACCGAAAACAATTTCACCGCCACCCTCAAGCGCGAATACTTCATCATCCAGCCCCGGGCGGAACTGATCCTCAACCTCATTCCCTGGCTCTCACTCCGCGCCGAAGTGGGCTATTTCTGCGGAATCCCCACCTACAATGGCTGGAAGGTCCATTCCGATGCCGGCGACGATATCACCATCTCCGGCTCGCCCGATACCAAATTCCGCGGCCTCAGCTTCAGCATCGGCCCCTGGTTCGGTTTCTAACCGCTGTTTGATAATCATCCAAATCCCGGCTGCCTCTGGCTCCGGGATTCTTTTTTGCCGACAGTCAGGCCCTTTGCCCCTGCCCTTCCGCCTCCCTTTCGCCTCCCGTAGAGTTCCCGTGGCTCATACGGGAAGTCAGCGGGAAGTGAATGGGATGTGAATTGGAAGGGGCAAACGGCGAAGCCAGCGGGCAGCCCAGCAAAACCCGGAAAAGCCCGGTTTGCCAGTTCTTTAATAGTGGGTAACGGATCGCGGGGCGGCAGAAGAAACAGGAAATTTGGCCTGAAACTTGCAGAAAAAAGGAAATCAGAGCGGAAATAAGTTGACAAAAATGGACTTCCGCTTGCCAATGGACTGATTAAAGCACCAGAGAGGAAAGATGGCCCGCCTGTTCAGCAAGGATTACCATGAAAAATCGGCTTCGTGGTATTTCAACCATGCCGTGATCGCCCTTGACCGGGGCGACCTGCAATACTGGAAATCCATCGACGAGAACGGCCTGTATCATCTGCATTTCATCGCTTCCGGGGAGCGCCGCGATTTTTTCGCCACCCAGCTTGACATCGTTTACGACCCCGTTTCCCAAACCGTGGCCAGCCACCACTGCCACGAGTGCCGGGATGAGGAAAGCTGCCGCCACTACCTCTCGGTGCTGCGTTACGCCTATCTTTACCTGAAAACCGACATCTTCGACAGCCCCGCCGTGGAAACCTGCGACGGCAGTGTGTTGAGGGGCAGTGAGTTCTGGCGGGGGGAGCATGACCGCGCCGTGATCGAGGTGGAGCGGCTTTATGACCCGGAATCCGACAAAGCGCGCTTCTACCATTCCGCCTACGGTCGGCTGGACCTGCCGAAGCTGCTGCAAATAGAGAGCGGAGGGCGTCCCGAGGGAATTTCCAACCGGAAACTGGAGGAATACCGGGCCCAACTTGAGGTGCTGTCCGATTCCGAGCTGGCTTTCTTCCGCTATCTGAACGCGCACAAGGCCGCCTACAGCGCCAAGGCGAAATTCTGGTCGCTCTATAAAAAAGACCTGGCCCCGGCCTTGGTGCTGATGCAGGATTTGGATGGGCGGCTGACGGTGCGCGAGACCGGGGAACCGCTAAAATTCAACTCCCAGCCCTATCCCCTCAGCCTGAGGGTGGAGCCGGCCGGCAAGAAAAACTACCGCGTCATCCCGGTTATCCTGGATGAACTTTCAGTGGTCTATCCCGGCTTTCCCACCTGGCTGCTTTTCCGCAACGAGGCACGCCCCGTCTTTCTGCCTCTGGGCAACGAAACCCTGGAGCAACTATTCAGCCATGAACTGCTGCTCAGCGCCAAGGACCTGATCTACTGGCGCACCGTGGTCAACCGCGAACTGCGCAAACAGGACATTTACCTGGATTTCGACCCCTCCATCGACCTCCCTCAGATAGTTTCCGGCGAACCGCGCGTCCGCCTGAAAGTGGAAAAGTTGGGCGACAATGTTGCCCTCTCCGGCCGGTTGATCTATCCCTCGCCGCGCTCTGGGGAGGAGGAACAGCCTTTGGAGATACCGCTGGCTGTGACCTGCTTCTCGGCGCCATTGGTGCGCAGCGACTATATTGACGCCGGTGGGGGCGGCAACGCCTGGTTTTACCTGCCGCCGGAGATTTTCAACCGGGTGAGCCAGATCTCGGCCAGAATCCCCGGGTCGGGGCAGGGCCGCCTGGAACGCCAGTCCCAACTGGTTTTCAGCGACGGAGAAGAACTAACCAGGCTGCGCCAGAGCCTCTTTGAACTGGAATCTGAGGCCCTGGACATCGAAATCGCGCCGGAACTGCGGGGCGAATTCATCCAGAAAGTGGGGCTGCAGGTGGAAATCCGGGCCAGGCGCAGCGAAGAGATCGACTGGTTCGAATATGAAGTTTCCTACCGCTACCGGGACCTAAACTTTACCCATGAGGAACTGAGGCGCTTCTTCAAATCTGAAGAGGATTTCCTCCATACCGCTGACGGACGCATTATCTTCATTTCCAATCCTGAGGTCTTCCGCGAAACCGAGCGTCTGCTGTCGCGCAGCGAAAAACTGGCGGACGAGGTTTACCGCTCCCGGCTGGTGAACCTGCCCTATTACCAGCGCTACATGCTGGAAAACCCGGCTTTCCGCATGTTGGGCGACGAATGGCTGGACAGCTTTTCCCGCGACCTCGTGCGCGGCCATCTTGAAGGCCAGATGGTTCTTCCAACTTATCTGCAAACCATCCTCCGCGGCTACCAGAAAGCGGGAGTGGCCTGGATCCGGATGCTGCAGCACTACCGCCTGGGGGGAATCCTCGCCGACGAAATGGGCCTGGGAAAAACCATCCAGGCGCTGGCCCTCATCCACTGGGCCCCGGAGGACAGCCAAAGCCTGGTGGTCTGTCCCAAAACGCTGCTCTACAACTGGGCGGCGGAGATAGAGAAGTTCCACACCAACATCCCCTACCTGATCGTGGAAGGCGGCAAGGCCGAACGGCTGGAGCTGCTGCGCGACCCGAACGCGAAGCTCTTCATCATCTCTTACACGGTGGTGCTGAACGACATCGCGGCCCTCAAGGAAAAAGAATTTGAATGGATAATCCTGGACGAGGCGCAGAACATCAAAAACGTTGCCGCCAAACGCACCTACGCCATCAAAAAGCTCTCCGCCCGCCACAGACTGGCCCTCACCGGCACCCCGGTGGAAAACAACCTCACCGAACTCTGGTCTATCTACGACTTCCTCATCCCGGGTTATCTGGGCAGCCTCAAGCGCTTCAAACAGGAATTCTTGGAAGAGCCCGAAACAGGCGCCGTGAAGCTCAAACGCGCGGTGGCGCCCTTCCTGCTGCGCCGCACCAAGAAAGAGGTGCTGCTGGAACTTCCGGACAAACAGGAACAAGTTTCCTGGTGCCGGATGCACCCCGTGCAGGAAAAGCTCTACCTCCAAATCATCGACATGGTGCAGAAAAAGCTGCTCAACGCCCCGGAGAGCGCCAACCTCAACTTCGTGCACATCCTGGCCGCGCTGATGAAGCTGCGCCAGATCTGCAACCACCCCCACCTGGCCAACCCGGACATCCTGCCGGAACTGGAAGCCTCAGCCAAACTGGAACACCTTTTGGAACTGGTTACAGACGCCCTGGCAAGCGGACACAAGATCCTGGTTTTCTCCCAGTTCGTGAAGATGCTGAAGATCATCCGCCGCGTCTTCGATGCCCAGGGTCTGCGCTATGCCTACATGGACGGCCATACCAAAAACCGCATGGACGAGGTGAGGCGCTTTGAGACAGACCCGGAGCTCAAACTCTTCCTCATCAGCCTCAAAACCGGCGGCACCGGCATCAACCTCACCTCCGCCGATACCGTTATCCTCTACGACCCCTGGTGGAATCCAATGGTTGAAAACCAGGCGGTGGACCGCACCCACCGCATTGGCCAGACCCGCAAGGTGCAGGTCTTTCGCCTGATCACCAAAGGAAGCGTGGAGGAAAAGATAATGAACCTGCAACAGCACAAACTGCAGCTTTTCGACGAGGTGGTTTCCGAATCCCAGAACGTGCTCTCCTCCCTCAGCCGGGAGGAAATCAGCGCGCTATTCAGCTATTGAGCGGAAATATAAGTTTTGGCCCATGTTTAAAAAAGAGTGGGTCGCCCAGTTCGAAGAGAGCTTTTTTCTCATCTGCCGGAGAGAGGGATTTTCCGGTTCAATCAATTCTATCAATTCATCAATTCCCTTTATACGGCCCCCGTGATGGACAGAGCATACCAATCAGGACAATAATTAAGAGTAACTACATATATACCATATAAATACCTATATAACTACTAATACCTACTAAATTAGTATATATTATATCTATATAGTATATTTATCCATATCTTAGCTATCCTGTATCCAGGTCCTGGACGGGAAGCTTGAAAAGGGGCCGTGGAAAGGGAATTGATGAATTGATAGAATTGATTGAATGCATATCCGGACCGGTAGCGACCATGACGGTCGGGGTGAAAGGACTGAACCATTCGCTGGAACAGAGCAACGCAGGAGTATCCACCGGCAAAAAAACCCTCTCTTAAGTTAATCCTATGCCGGATGGCAAAAGAAAGAAATTGACAGATTCCTTGGGTCCAATGAATTTGATAGATTAATTTGAATGATGTGGAAGAGATTCGTCCCACAAACGGAAACTGTGGCGCTTACAGGTCCTATCATTCGGTGGAGCAAGGTGTTGCGCGGCACGCCAGATGACAGGCTCAAAACTTTAGCCTGTTTCGGAACTGAACTTGCGTCATGATGCCATATATTAAGGAATACAAGTTTAAAACATTGATACAAAGCTAAGGAGAGAACATGAAGAAAACTTTCATCATGCTCATAATCCTGGGATTGGCGGCGTTTCTGGCCGCGTCCCAAGGATCGATCAAACTGGGAAACTTTCCCACCACTGCTGAGCTTACCCGCAGCAGCGGGGACGGCCTGAGCGTCCGCTACAGCATTGAAAAACTGGACTACCAGGAAGTTCAGACCAAGGAAGGTGTTTTTACAGACCTCAGTGTAGACCAATACACTTCCACCAATAACACCGGGCTGCCCAAGCTGCCCCTGATGCGCCAGATCATCAGCGTTCCGGAAGGAGCGCAGGTGGTCCCAAGCTTCACCAGCTTGTTGAGGAAGAGCTTCATACTGGCGGATGAGGGTGTGAACTATCCCGTTTTTCCACGCCAGGAATCCGTTTCCAAAAGTGCTGACCTGACCAAGATTCCCTTTGAAGTGAACCGAGATTTTTATAACCGCGATGCCTGGACCACCGACGCCCCGATCAGCGTGACCGAATTGGGCCACATGCGCGGCTACAGACTGTTCGCTCTCGATTTTGTGCCCGTGCGCTACAACCCCGCCCGGGGCGAAATCGAGGTGATCTACAGCGCCGAAGTGCAAGTCCAGTTCATCAATCCGGACCACATCGCCACCGATGAGCTGCGCGCCCGCACCTATTCCCCTGCGTTTGAGGGCCCCCTGCGCAGCGTATTGCTCAATCCCGAACCCCAAAGAATGTCTTTGAACCGCTATCCGATGAGCTATCTGATCATCACCCCTGCCAACTTCGTGAACGCCATGCAGCCTTTTGTGAACTGGAAAAAGCAGGAGGGATTCAACGTTATCCTGGCCACCACCGCCGAGACCGGCAGCACAGCCAGCGCCATCAAAACCTATATCCAGAACATCTGGAACGCAGCCACCGCCGAAAACCCGGCCCCCACCTACCTGCTGATCGTGGGCGATACGCCTCAGGTGCCGTCCAATTCCGGCTCCACTGGCAGCCACGTGACCGACCTCACCTATGTGCGTCTGCAGGGCTCGGATTATATGCCCGAGATGTATTTTGGCCGCTTTTCCGCCACCACCGAGGCCGAGGTGACTAACCAGGTGAACAAGACCCTCATGCACGAAATGTACACCATGCCCAGCGACGCTTATCTGGG
Source organism: Candidatus Cloacimonadota bacterium (assembly GCA_012516855.1). NCBI lineage: Bacteria > Pseudomonadati > Candidatus Cloacimonadota > Candidatus Cloacimonadota bacterium. The sequence goes on along the minus strand of JAAYWB010000016.1, from coordinate 16,967 downwards.
AGAAGTGGTGATGATCGCCGGCGCAGACAGCTACTGGGCTCCCACCCATGCCAATGGCCAGGTCAACTATGGCACCACCAACTATTTCAACCCCACCCACGGAATAACCTCCCACACCTATCTTTACCCGGCTTCCCAAACCTCCGACGCAGCCATCGTGGCGAATGTTTCCAACGGCGTGGGCTATGTCAACTACACAGCCCACGGCAGCGAGACCTCCTGGGCCGACCCCACTTTCACCATCTCCGATATCAACAACTTGCAGAATGTGAATAAAAGCGCTTTCGTGGTGGGCAACTGCTGCCTCACCAGCGCGTTCGACATCGGCATCTGCTTCGCCGAAGCATGGCTGCGTGCCCCGAACAAGGGCGGTGTGATCTATATCGGCGGTACCAACAGCACCTATTGGAATGAAGACTACTATTGGGGCGTGGGCTTCAAAACCAATCCGAACGGGCAAGCCCCGGCTTACGACGCCAACAAACTGGGCTATTATGACGCCTTGTTCCACGACCACAACGAAGCCTTCACGGATTGGGGCAGCACCGCCGCCTCCGCCATGTCAATGGGCAACATGGCCGTGGTGCAGTCCAACAGCAACCGCATCAACTATTATTGGGAAGTGTACTCCGTGATGGGCGATCCCAGCCTCATTCCCTATCTGGGGATTCCCGCCCAAAACAGCTTTGAGGCTCCGCAAACGATGTTCCTGGGCCTCGGCACTTTGGATGTGGTCGCCGATCCCTACAGCTATGTGGCCATCTCCATGAACAACGAGCTGCACGGCGTAGGACTTACCGATGCCTCCGGAATGTTAACCTTGAACTTCACCCCCTTCACCGAACCCGGCACCGCACAGATCGTGCTCACGCGCTCCCTGCGCAAGCCGATGATAGCTAACGTGCAGGTGGTTCCGAACAGTGGTCCCTACGTAACCGTAAGCCCCATCACCGTTAACGACCCCAACGCCAACGGCATCGCCGAAGCTGGCGAGACCATCAGCCTGGACCTTACTTTCAACAACGTGGGCATCCAGCAGGCCTCCAACCTCACCGCCACCCTCAGTAGCACCTGCGAGTACGTGAGCATCCTGGAAGCCACTGAAAGCCTGCCCGACATTCCCGCCAACGGGACCACCAGCCAGACAGACCTGTTCAGCGTGCTGATCCATAATGCCATTCCGGACCAGACAAGCGTTCCGTTCGACATAACTGTTTCAGACGGAACCAACCAGTGGGTCACCAGCCGCAGCATCACTGTGAACGCTCCCCACCTGCAATTCGGCAATCCCATCCTCTTCGACCCGGACGGCGATGGCTTCCTGGAGCCAGGAGAAGACATCTCCATCAGTGTGGATATAGTTAACAACGGCCACATGCCCACCGACAGCGGCACCCTCACCCTCGTTGTAAACCATCCCGAGGTTAGCCTCAGCGCCACCAGCTTCACCCTGCCGCCCATGGCAGTGGGTGTGACAATTCCCATCAACTTCACCGCCTCCCTGAGCCCGCAGGTGCAAAACGGCGAAATGATTCCGCTCGGCCTTTCCATCTCCGCCGGCGCACAGAACATCAACCACTGCATCCTGCTCACCATCGGCGTAACAGGCGAAGGCTTCGAAAGCGGCGATTTCAGCACCTATCCCTGGACAAACACCAGCACCGTGCCCTGGACCATCCAGTCCGGCTCTACAAACGCCCACAGCGGCCTCTACGGAGCCAAATCAGGCGCGATCTCCCACAGCAGCAGCACCGAACTATCCCTCACCATGAACGTTGGTACCGCTGGTAACATCAGCTTCTGGCGTAAGGTTTCCTCCGAAAATGGCTGGGATTTCCTCCGTTTCAGCATAAACAATGAAGAGCTCGGTTCCTGGAGTGGAAACCAAGACTGGTTGCAAGTGAGTTATCCTGTTTCCGCTGGCACCCATACCTTCAAATGGGTCTATAGCAAGGATGTTTCCGTGAGTTCCGGCAGCGACTGCGCCTGGATCGACGACATCGTATTCCCCAGCGCCGGCAGCGGTGAAGTGGCCATGATCTATGTTCCCCAGACCGAGATCAAGTTCCTGAATGTTCAGCCCAATGACCAACTCGCGGCTGACTTCGTGATCAACAACCTTGGCACAGTGCCCCTGAGCGGGACCATCAGCTATCCATCCTGCATGGGCCTGTTGCACAATGGCAGCGCTGTGGCAAACGATTCCGCCTACAGCATCCCCGTGGGCCAAAGCCACACCTACACGCTCACCTACACAGTGCCCAATCCCGCTGTCAACCTCGATTTGGAGATGATAATCACTTCCAACGACACCACCACCCCCGCTGTGATCATCCCCGTGCGCGTTGAGGCTGGTACAGCCAATAACGATCCCGGCTCCATACCATTGGTCACCGAGCTGGAAGGCAATTATCCCAACCCCTTCAACCCTGAAACCACCATCAGCTTCTCCACCAAAGAAGCCGGTCCCGTGCGCGTTCGCGTGTTCAATGTCAAGGGCCAGCTGGTGCGCGATCTTGTGGATGGAAATCTGCCTGCCGGTTATTACAGAGTGGTTTGGGACGGAAAGGACAGCAGCAACCGCGGCGTATCCAGCGGCATTTACATGTATCGCATGGACGCTCCCGGCTATAGCAAAACCCTGAAAATGATGTTAATGAAATAAACGTGTTACGCGGGCGGCGTTTTCAAAGCGCCGCCCGACTTTGATATTGAATATATCTCTGGCCGGGGCAACATAAGTCCGGCCTGATAAATTATAAATGGACCCATGGAGAAAAGATGAAACGCATTTTTCTGCTTATAACCCTGCTTATAGCGCTGGGAATGGCGTTGAGCGCGGAACAGGTGACGGTTGGGAGTATGCCCAACCAGATCCGCCTTACCCAGAGCACGCCTGACCATATGGTGATGGAACTGACTTTGGGGCAATTCGACGCCAAGCCTGTTACTATAAATGGCGCAACCTGGCACGAGCTGAGCCTGAAGAAAGAAGGCATCACCCTGGAAGCAGGCTTCCCTACCCTGCCCGTGCTGGCACGCAGCGTGATCATACCCAACACCGCCCTGATGCGGCTCAGCCTGGTGGATAGTGAATATGTGGAGCTGCAGATGCCGGTGGCCCCTTCCAAAGGCAACCTCACCCGCGATATTGATCCGGATTCGGTGCCCTACACCTTTGGCGATGTCTATTTTGGCGACCAGCCCTGGCCCACGGAAAACGCCTACCTCACCGAACCTTTCATTTTAAGGGATTACCGCGGCATCACGGTGCGCTTCCAACCCTTTGTATATTTTCCCGCAACGCAAACTCTGCGGGTTTACACCAAGCTGAGCGTGGCCATCGATGCTTCCGGCACCGACCTTACCAATTCCCTGCCCGTGGCAAAAAGCTCCCACGCGAACGAATTTGCCGGCATCTACCGGAATATGTTCCTCAATTTCAACGAAGCCAAATATCCTGACCTGGCTGAATCCGGACGCATCCTGGCTATCAAGCACTCAATGTTCGATACTGTGATGCAGCCCTGGGTGGATTGGAAACGCCAGAACGGCTACCGGGTGGATGTGGTGGACGTGACGGTTGCCGGCCCCACCGCCAACCAGATCAAGACTTATATCCAAAACCAGTATGACCTCAACGACGGCCTGATGTTCGTTCAGATTTTCGGTGACGCGCCCCAGGTGCCGTCCCTTTCATCCGGTGGCGGCGGTTCCGACCCCTCCTATGCTTTGCTGGCGGGAGCTGATAATTATCCGGATATCTATGTGGGCAGGTTCTCCGCCCAAAACGAAGCCGAAATGCAAACCCAGGTACAGCGCACCGTCTATTATGAACGGGATATCCAAGCCGGCAGCGACTGGATCCAGCGTGCCATGGGCATCGCCTCCAACGAAGGCGGCGGCGGCCAGGGCGACATGGGCGAAAGCGACCAGCAGCACATGGAAAACATTCGCACCGATCTATTGAACTATGGCTATGTAAGCGTGGATCAGATGTATCAAACCATGGGGGCGACTGCCACCCAAGTGGCCACCAATGTCAACGCTGGACGCGGATTCATCAACTATGTGGGCCACGGGTCAGAGACTACCTGGGTCACCACCGGGTTCAGCAACAACCACGTGAACGCCCTCACCAACGATAACATGCTGCCCTTCATCGTCAGCGTGGCCTGCGTGAATGGCAACTTCGTTAGCCAGACCTGCTTCGCCGAAGCCTGGTTGCGTTCTGTGAACGAGAACACGAACGCTCCTGCCGGGGCCATAGGTATGTATGCCAGCAGCGTCAACCAAAGCTGGGCACCCCCGATGCGCGCCCAGGACGAGGTTACTGACCTCCTGATCGCGGAAGCGAAAGAGACCATGGGCGGATTGTTTTACAACGGCTCCTCCAAGATGATAGAGGTTTACGGCACCAACGGGTTCAGCGAGTATAAATGCTGGCACATCTTTGGCGACGCCTCCTTGATGGTGCGCAGCAAGAATCCCGAAACCCTCACGGCCACTTACAGTCCCGTGCTCTTCCTTGGCATGAGCAGCTTCCTGGTGGAAACGATTCCCGGCGCAAGAGTAACCCTGTCCGCTGCCGGGACTGTCTATGCCACCGGCATCGCGGACCTTACCGGTTCCCTGACCCTGAACATGGCCAATCCGCCTCTGCAGCCGATGGACCTCACTCTCACCATCACAGCCTTCAATAAAGTCACCCATCTTGGCACAGTGCAAGTGCTTCCGGCCAGCGGACCCTACCTGATCGTGGCTGACATGGTTGTCTCTGACGACAACAACAACATCCCTGAATACGGCGAAACCATAACCGTGAATGTGACTCTGGACAACGTGGGCACAGACACCGCCACCGGTGTGAACGTGGCCATCAGCACCGATGACCAGTATCTCACCGTGCTGAGCAACAGCGAAGCAATCGCGGACATCGGCCCCAGCTCCAGCGGCAGCACCGTCACCGGATTCAGCATTCAGGTGGCTGGCAACGTTCCAGACCAGCATGTGGCTCAGATTCACATCGTGGCCACCGCCGGCACCGAAACCTATGAATACAACCGCAGTTTCACCCTCAACGCCCCAGCCTTCACCTGGGGGGGGATAGTGATCGAGGATTTTCTGGGCAACAACAACGGCATGATCGATCCCGGCGAAAGCGTGACCCTCAAATTCCCCTACACCAACACCGGCCACGCCCAAGCCAATGAAATCACCACTGCCATGGTAATCGACGGAGCAATGAACGTCTCCGAGCCTATGCAGACTACCTGCGCGGCCCTGCCCGCGGGCGGCGAAAGCTACATTGAGTATTTCGTGACCTTCAGTTCCCAGATTCCCAGCGGCTCCACTGTCAATATCAACACCATGCTCTTTTCCGGAGAGATAGTCTCCACCAATGCCTACGTTGTCAACGCCGGCATCGTTGCCGAAAACTTCGAAACCAATTTCTCAGCCTTCGACTGGACTTTCACCGGTGGCGACTGGACCATTGAATCCGGCAGCTATAACGGAACGAACGCCGCACGCAGCGCCACCATCTCTCACAACCAGAGCACCTCGATGAGCGTGACCCTAAACTGCCCTGCCGTTGGCACCGTTTCCTTCTGGAAAAAGGTTTCCAGCGAACAGAACTACGATTTCCTCAAGTTCTACATCAACAACCAGTTGAAGAACCAGTGGTCCGGCAGCAACGATATCTGGAGCCAGGTCACCTATGACGTCCAACCCGGCATGAACATCTTCACCTGGGAATACGCGAAAGACGGCTACAGTTCTGCGGGAAGCGACTGCGCCTGGATTGACGACATTGTCTTCCCCTCAACCGGAGGCGTCACCGGAGCGCCGGCCATCAGTCTGGATGCCACCAGCGTGGATTTCGGAAGTGTGACCATCGGGGAAACGGCCTCTTTGCCTTTCACAGTTCACAACAACGGCGATGCCGTTCTGATCGGCTCCATGGAACTGAGTGCGCCCTTTGCTGTCCAACAGGGCAACGGCGCGCCCGCCAACTTCATCTACATTGTTGTGCCGGCCCAATCCTTCCTCACCGTGAACCTTAGCTTCACGCCGCTGAACGAAACCGCCCAAAACGTGACCCTGCTGATAAATACGGACGACCCGGCCAATCCCACCCTCAGCGTGGAATTGCTGGGAGTTGGACAGCCCCTGGCCTCCAACGATCAGATTAGCCCCGTGGTAACAGAACTGAAGGGAAATTATCCCAACCCCTTCAACCCCAGCACCACCATCGCTTACAGCGTCAAGGATGCCACACCCGTTCTCATCGGCATCTACAATATCAAGGGACAGCTTGTCCGCACCCTGGTGGATGAACCAAAAGCCGCCGGCAATCATCTGGTGGTCTTCGACGGCCTGGACAACAACCGCCAACCCCTGTCCAGCGGAGTTTATTTCTACCGCATGCAGGCAGGCGACTACAGCAAATCCCAGAAAATGATCATGATGAAATAGAGCGAATAGCTTCAGGATTAGTGCCACACGGCATCCTGACAGAGCAGAATGCGTTGAATGAAAAGCAGCCCCGGGAATTCCCCGGGGCGTTTTTTTATGGATTTTCGCTGAATCTGTTGATATTCTTCAACACCATGCCATCTTACTGTCCTCCATCACATTATGCCCTTTTCAAATCGGATGGGTTTTCCGGGGCAAGCATACGATATCGGGTGTGCAAAATGGCTGGATAGCAGCGATGCTTTCTGGCAATTAAGGCTCTGGGCGAGAACGCTCAGAGCCTGAATAACAGGGCATTTCAGCGGGTACACATTACCACCCCTCCGGGCTAGCCTACCCGGCTCGAAAAGAGGTTTTATAAGTTCGGACATGAATTAATTTCATATATTTCTCTTTGCTGTAAAAGACACGAAAATGGAGAGATAATCCTTGACATCAAGTTAGCCTCTGAAAGTTACTGTACCCATATTTAGCTGTGTTATTTATTAATGCAGCATCAAAAATGCGGGAGCAAGAAGACGAAAATAAGCTTCGGCATGCGTTACGGACCCATCGATGGGGAAACGCGGATTTAGATTGCAAATGAAATTAACCAAAATATTAAAGCCATTTTAAGGAGGCTCTTTTGCATAAGAATGTTATATGTATTTTGTGGCTCGTTCTGTTGTTGGGAATGTTTTCCGCGGCAGCGGCTGCCACGCATCCGGAAGGTATCGCTTACCAGAAGGAAGCGATACCCTCATACCCAGACCCAGACGACAAAAATAGCAGGGCCGTCCTCGCCCTTTACGACTTTGAAGACAACTTCGGCTTTGAGACGGTGATCAACTACGGCAATGGAAACAATAATTGGGGATGGTACTGGGAACCAGGAAGCAGTCAGACAAACAGTATCATGATGTATGAGTATGATCAAAACTATGCCGCAGATACATGGGCTTTCACTGTCAAGTTTTACTGCTTGGCAGGCCAAACCTACTGGGTGGGTTTTGACCAACGCGTAGCCAGTGCTTATTATCCGGAAAGATTGAAAGTTACAGTGGGCACAGCTCAGACAAAGGCGTCCCAAACCACTACCTTATGGAATAACAACAACCTGACCAATACAACCTGGACCGCCCGGACTTCCAGCAATTTTGTGCCCACTACTACCGGCTTCTATTATTTTGCCTTCAACTGCTATTCTGCTGCTGACCAATTTCGTCTGATGGTAGACAATGTAACGATCAACGGCCCCGCCATGCAATGCTATTCCGTGCAGAGCGGATACTGGAGCGATCCGAACACCTGGAGTACCGGTATAGTGCCTACTTCTGCAGATGATGTGGTGATCCAGAATGGCCACACAATTATTGTGGACAGCGACCGCGTGACCTACGATCCACCCTATGACGGCCTCTACGATTACGAATCGCAGGCCGGCGCCAATTCCCTGACCGTGCAAGCCGGAGGCGCGCTGATCATTGATTCCGAAGCTGTGCTGGGGGTGGTCACCGATGTAACAAACAGCGGAACCATCACCTGGAACGCCGGCTCCAGCAGTAGCGAAGGTTATTCCACCCTACTCTTTGTAGGAGGCGACTTTACTAACAACAGCACCGGCACCATAAACTGCTCTGCTGCTAATTGTGACCTGTATTTCAACGGCGATGCTGCCCAGACTTTTACCAACAACGGTTCGGTAACCGGCTTGATCACCAATCTGGAAATTGAAAACATCTATGGTGTTACTCTGGCCGGCAGCAACCAAATCCCGGTTCGCAGGATAAACCTCTTCACAGGCCAGGTGTCCAACGCTTCCCAGCTTACCCTGGGCAGCAACGGAACCTCCGCCGTGGTGCAGGTCGGCAATGTGGAGCAGGATAATCCTGCAGGCAGTTTCGACGAGATTCCCACCTACGCCGATGGCTGCTTTATCCAGCTGCTTTACGCCTCTGGCAACAGCAATTACTCCACCGGATTTGAAGTTCCGGCTGATGGTGTTATAGACTTCATGCTGGTTTACATGAATTCCGGCACGCAATACACTCTGACCCTGACCCAGAATATATACATCTCTGGCTATTTTGACAACAATACAATGGAAGACGAGGTACTATTCCAGTCAGGCAGGCTGTATTTCAATGGCTATGCCCTGGTTTACAATGCCGAATGGTTCAATATATCCGGGCAGGGAACGGATTACGTGGACGATTTTGCCGTGGAGATCGATAAAGTCACCCAGTACGATGTGGATGGCACAGGCAACGGATACACTTTCAACACCACCTGGGTAACCTATGGCACCCAGTCCGGCGGTGTGGACCTTACCTTCTACAATCCAACCGAGTGGACTTCCGCGGTTCCCACGGTTGATGTGTATTACAGCGAGGACGGCGGCGTCACCTGGACCCTCTATGAGTCTGACGCCACTGTGACCAATGGCTATGTGACTTTGACCAACGTGAATGCCCTGGGCTCCACCACCAATAACAGGATCTGGGCTTTCTACAACATAGAGGGACCTGTACCTGTAGAACTGTCCTCTTTCACAGCCAGCATTTCAGCCACGAACTTCGTGAACCTGATGTGGATAACCCAATCCGAGACCGGGGTTTCCGGCTTCTACGTGTTGCGCAACACTACGGATGACTTGGCCACCGCGTTGACCCTCAGTGAGCTGATTCCCGCCACCAACACGGCCCAGCAGCAGACTTATATGTACACTGACAACGAACTATATGAGGACGGAACCTACTGGTACTGGCTGCAAAACCTGGACCTCGACGGCACGGTGGATTTCCATGGACCCATCTCCGTGGCCTGGACAAGCGGCGGTTCCGATATTCCCAACATCCCGCTGGTGACCGAACTGCGTGCCGTATATCCCAACCCCTTCAATCCCAGAGCTTACATTCCCTTCAGCCTGAAGGAAAGCGCCACAGTTAACTTCGAGATCTACAACAGCCGCGGGCAACTGGTGCGCCGCATCCCCATCGGCGATAAAGCCGCAGGCCACCACCAAACTGAGTGGGACGGCCGCGACGACCAGGGCCGCGACTGCGGCACCGGAGTGTATCATATTCACATGACCGCCGGCACGGAAAGCTTCTTCCGCAAGGCGGTGCTGCTGAAATAAAGTCCCCCCTGAATAATCCTGAACCCCGGATGCCAATATCCGGGGTTTTTTATTGCCCTACATTCCATATCCCAGACCGGAGCGGGCTGGAACCCAGGATAGCGTTAGGCTTTTGTTACAATAAGACTCTCTTCCAAACCAAACTGGTAATCTTTGATTGATCGAGCCCATAGGGCGGCCCACTCCGTTAAAAAGGGAACCTAAAATAAGATAAGTACCCCCTTCAGACTGTTTCCGGTTGGGAATCCGCATCCACTTGTTTTGAAAAAAAGCCAAAATTGCTTATCCACCTCAATGTATCCCGTTAGTCAGGCCCTTAGCGCTCGTTCCTTTCCCCCTCTCACGCCCCTCGTTAAATCCTCGCATCAAATGCGGGTATTGTGCGGGAGGCGCATCCGGAATCCTTAAAAGGGCCTTAACGGCCAGCCGGCATCGCTTCTTCGAACCATGTTTTTCCAACCCCAAATGAACTTGAAAAGCCTTTTGGCCCGGGCGACCAAGAATCTTCGCGGAATGAAGGTGGAAAACCTCAAGAAAGACAGCTCACCGGGTTGACAAAGAACAAAAAACGTCGGAACCGGTGGAGAAATAGAGTCTGACACGGTTCAGGCCATTACTGCGCCGCGCAGATACATCCCCTGTCACGCAAGAGTTTCATTGCCAGGGCGTTGCATGGATCCGCAGAAATGTGTTGACAGAAAAGCCGGTGCTCCAGATTTTGAACATATGTTCATTAAACGAGAAGACAATGGGTAGAAACAGAATTCTTAGACAGGTTTTAGCCACACCAGCGGTGAAGGGTTTTCGGCCCTTTGGCCGGATCGGGGGAAAGCGCCCGAAGATAATCATGCTGCTGGATGAGTATGAAGCGATCCGGCTGCTGGACCACGAAAACCTCACCCAGGAGGAGGCCGCGGAGGCCATGAACGTTTCGAGGCCCACGCTTACCCGCATCTACGACCGGGCGCGGCGGAAATTCGCCTCGGCGCTGGTGGAGGGCGCCCTCTTGCTGATCGAAGGCGGCGACATCCGGCTGAAACAACATGACTGGCTTTGCGAGGATTGCGGAGCCTTCACGGAAAGCGCCACGCCGCATGTTTTTCACTGCCCAGTCTGCACATCGCCTCATCTCATATCTCTCGGCGATTGTTACCAAAATCAATGCCATAAGTGCAAAAAATGCCACCGAGGAGGTAGAAATGCCCGGATTTGACGGAACAGGACCCAGGGGCTCAGGCCGGCCCGGACGCGGTTTGGGATGCCGCAACAGATTTGGCCAGGGACAAGCCGGCAAAAACTCTCTTCCAAAACAAGGATATGTTTACGAATATGCCCTGGAAGAGCTTAAAGAACGCAAGCAGGCTTTGGAAGAAGAAATCCGCTGGATCGATGACAGGATCGGCGAACTGGAAAAAGAAAGCTGAAAACGCCCACCAAATATGTGATGGTAAAATCACGGAAGCCGCTATCAGCAAAATGAAAAACTGAAAAAACAATAAAGGAAGCAAGAAATGAAAATAGCCATACCATTAACCAATGGAGAACTGAGCTCGCATTTCGGACATTGCGAGAAATTCGCCATCTACACCATCGACAACAAAGAGATCCTGAAAGAGGAAATTGTAGATCCACCAGCGCACGAACCGGGCTCGCATCCGGCTTTTCTGCACAAACTTGGCTGCAATGTGGTGATTGCCGGGGGCATGGGCTTCAAGGCCCAGGAACTGATGAGCCAAAACGGCATCACCGTGGTGGTGGGTGTTCCAAACCTGCCGCTGAAGGAACTGGTGGATCGATATCTGCAAGGGAATCTGGAATCCGGCCAAAACAGGTGTGACCATTGATGATAATCGCCATTGCCAGCGGCAAGGGTGGAACAGGGAAAACCACCCTGGCGGTGAATCTGGCTCTGCGGGCATCTGAAACACGAAATGTGGTGCTGGCCGATCTGGATGTGGAGGAGCCAAACAGTTCCATCTTCATCAGTGGAAACAAGCTTATAGAACAACAGCTTTTCCGTTCGGTTCCCAACTGGGAAAAAGAAGCCTGCACGCTTTGTGGCAAATGCGCTGAGGTGTGCCAGTTCCACGCTGTGGTCAAATTGGGGGAAACCATCATGGTGTTGCCCAAGCTTTGCCATTCATGCTTTGCCTGCAGTGAACTCTGTCCCGTGAACGCCCTTCCCATGCGGAATACACCGCTAGGCTGGATGCGCGTATTTGAGCAGGGTAAGCTTTTTTTCCTGGAAAGCAAGCTTGACGTCGGAGAAGAAATGTCTGCGCCCATGATCAAACAGACCATCGCCTACATGAACGACAAGCTGCCGGAGCCAGAATATCAGTTTCGCGATTGCCCTCCCGGAACGTCATGCCCGGTTATCGCCGCCACCGGCGACGCGGACCTTGTTCTGCTGGTGACCGAGCCCACACCCTTTGGCCTTCACGACCTTGAGCTGGCTGTGGAGGCGATGCGCCAACTGGATAAAAGAATGGCTGTGGTGATCAACCGCTGGGGGATCGGCAACGATAAAGTGTTACGCTTTTGTGAGACTGAACGGCTTCCTGTCTGGGCTATCTTCCCCAATCAATGCAAGATAGCGGAATTGTATTCCCGAGGTGAGCTCATCTATCCCAAAGTGCAGGAATTCCGGGAAGGCCTGGACTCCATTCTGGATAAACTGGATTTGATGAAAAGGGAGGCCGAATGAAAGAGATAGTCATAATCTCCGGCAAAGGCGGCACAGGAAAAACCTCTGTCGCTGCGGCCTTGGCCACGATCGCTTCCCAGACAGTGATGGCGGATTGTGACGTTGACGCGGCTGATCTGCATCTGATCTTGAAACCGGAAACGCGGAAGAGCGAAGCTTTTTTCAGCGGGGTCAAGGCTGTGATCGATCCCAATAAATGCAGCTCCTGCGGGCTCTGCCAGGATATTTGCCGCTTTGACGCCGTGTGCCATCAGGGATCAGTTTACAGGATCGACCCGCTGGACTGTGAAGGTTGTGGTTACTGCCATCACATCTGCCCTGTGGACGCGATCGACCTGCAGGAACAACAGGTTGGCTACTGCTACATCTCCGATACCAAATATGATTGCCAGTTGGTTCACGCCAAGCTGGAGGCTGGGGCAGACAACTCTGGCAAACTGGTGGCCAAGGTGAAGAAAGACGCCAAAGAGATTGCCCGGAAAACAGGCATGAATTATATTTTGGTGGATGGTTCCCCCGGTATCGGCTGTCCGGTGATCTCTTCACTATCGGGAGCGGACTTTGTGTTGCTGGTAACCGAACCTACACTGTCCGGACTGGGAGACATGCAGCGTGTAAATCAGCTTGTCGAGCAGTTCAAAATCCCGACAGGATGCCTTATCAACAAGTCGGATATCAATCCCGAGGTCACTGAAAAGATCAGGGCTTATATCCAAGGAAAAGACATCCTGCAGGTGGATGAGATCCCCTACGATGAAGAATTTTCCCAAGCCATCACACTCGGCCAGAGCTTGGTGGAATTCAACCCAGCCAAATGGCAGCCCAGGTTCACCAAGATCTGGCAAACAATAATCAAGGAGTTACAATGAAAATAGCTTTCACCAGCGCAGGCACGAACTGGGACGCGCAAATCGATCCCAGGTTCGGGCGAGCGGATTTCATCATCTTCTATGATGAGGAAAAAGATGAGATCAGCAGCTTTGACAACCGGAATATAATCAAAGTCGCTCACGGAGCCGGGCCGCAGACCGCGCAAAATTTATTTGAGTTCAAACCACAGGTGCTGATCACGGGAAACGGTCCCGGAGGCAATGCCGCCGCCATCCTGAGCCAGATGGATTTGAGAATCTTCACAGGAGCAGGGGGAATGACTGTTCGCGAGGCCTATGAGGCTTACAAGAACGGCAAACTGCCTCAGAGCGATTGAGACACTCTGCCTCTTACCAACAGCGGAAGAGGCTGAATTGGAAACTAAACATTAACTGATTAAGGAGAATAAAATGCCTAATTATGATGGAACAGGACCCTTCAGGGATGGACGCCCAGGAAGAGGGTTGGGGCCTTGTGGACGCTTTGGCAAGGCCATTGGCAGAGGTCCAGGCTTTGGCCGCGGACGCTGTTTTGGCCGGGGCCGGCAAAACAGGTTCAGGGGTGGCTCGAAACACTGGCAAAATGCAGCCCCCTGGCAGGAGAGCGGAACTCATCCGTATAACAAAGCCATCCTGGAAGCTGAAAAACAGAATTTGGAAGAGCAGCTCAAATGGCTGAATGAGCAGATTGCGAAGTTTGAGGACGAGAACAAATGACGGAGGAGACAAAAGAAAAGCAAGCCGAAGTCGATCTGAGTGGCATCAAACACAGGATCATGGTCATGAGCGGCAAAGGCGGGGTGGGAAAATCGACCATCGCCGTGAATCTGGCTTATGGCCTGGCCTTGGCAGGAAAACAAGTGGGCCTGTTGGATGCAGACCTGCATGGGCCTTCGGTGGCCAAAATGACCGGAAGCGAAAGCTCCAGAGCTTCTGTAAATACAGAGGGAAAGATTTTGCCAGTGCGGCTGCACGACAATTTCCATGCCCTCTCCACCGCCTATCTGATCGATAATGCCGATTCCGCCCTCATCTGGAGAGGGCCCATGAAAATGAGCGCTTTGAAAGACATGATCCAAAACACGGAGTGGGGCGAGTTGGATTATCTGGTCATTGACTGCCCTCCTGGCACCGGAGATGAGCCGCTTTCCGTGGTCCAACTGCTGGGCCGGGTGGATGGCGCTGTGGTGGTGAGTTCGGCACAGGATGTGGCTTTGCTGGATGTTCGCAAAAATCTGGACTTTGCTCAAAAACTGGGAGTGCCGGTGCTGGGATTGGTCGAAAACATGTCCTGGGTCGCCTGCCCCCACTGCGGTGAAAAAGTGGAACTGTTCAGCGGTGACGGAATCGCCAACGCGTTGATGGATTATAATGTGGACCTGCTGGCTAGGCTGCCTTTCGACAGCAATATCACCGCCAGTTGTGACGGAGGCAGGCCTTTCATCTATGATTTTGGCAAAACCGAATCTGCCAGCATACTGCAAGATTTTGTCCAGGGTGTGATCGCCAAAGCCGAAGGTTGACGTAAAACATATCTTGCCTGGAAGAACATTCTGGGTATCATGTCAATAGTATGTTATCAAATCAACCAAAGGAGTATACAATGGAAAACGAAAGACATGGAATACCGCTTCTGGGCGACAAATTCCCCCAAATGAAGGTTGTCACCACCCGCGGCATGATGACCCTGCCGGACGATATGAGAGGAAAATGGTTCGTGCTGTTCAGCCACCCGGCTGACTTCACCCCCGTTTGCACCACAGAGTTCGTGGCCTTTCAGCAGCGCTATGAAAAGTTCAAAGCCCTCAACTGCGAATTGATCGGCATGAGCGTGGACCAGGTGTTTTCGCACATCAAGTGGGAAGAATGGATCAAGGAAAAATTCGGCGTGGAAATCCAGTTCCCCATCATCGCCGACACCGGTGCCGTGGCCAATAAGCTTGGCCTGATCCATCCCGGCAAAGACACAAACACAGTTCGCGCTGTTTTCATAGTCGACGCCGAGGGTACCATCCGCATCATGCTTTACTATCCCCAGGAACTTGGCCGTAACATGGACGAGATCCTAAGGGCTGTGGAAGCCATGCAGGTTTCCGACAAGAACAAGGTTGCCATGCCAGCCAACTGGCCCAAAGGCGAATTGTTCGGTGACAGCGTGATCATCCCGCCTCCCAAAGACGTGCACGGCGCCAGGGAGAGAATGGAAGGGGCCAAAACCGGTGACTACGAATGCCTGGCTTGGTGGCTCTGCCATAAGAAGCTGAGTTAGCTTCCCTACAAACAATCAACCATCCCGTCCCGCTTTCTGCAGGACGGGTTTTCTTTTTTTGCCAGGTTTTCTTACCCTTCCCTCATCCACTCTTCGTACTGGAAAAGTGGTCACAGGCGTTTCTTCAGCGTATCCGGTCCCGCGTCGATTCAAGCCCGCCAAAACCTGGGCACAAAAAAGTCCCGGTTTGCACCGGGACTTATATTTGGTATCGAAATACGGGTTATTTAATGATGACCATTCTCTTGGTGGCGTTGGCAGAAGGAGTGCTCAGCTTGTAGAGGTAGATACCGCTGCTGCAGGCATTGTCATTGCTGTCCTTGCCGTTCCAGGTGATGGTGTGGGAACCCGGGGTGACATTGTAAACCTTCACGACTTTGCCCTGAAGGTTGTAGATGGTCACGGTTCCGTTTTCGCCTTCTTTCAACTCAACATCGATGTTTGTGCTGGTGTTGGCGCGGAAGGGGTTCGGATAGGCATTCTTGAGGGCGGTGGCTTCCGGATAGATCGGAGGCACTTCGCCTTCGACTTTGATGCCGACAGGACCAAAGAACATGCTGGAATTGGCATCCACGCTCTCCAGCCAGTAGTAATAGGTGCCGCCAATCTCAACTTCATTGTCCACAACTGTGTAATTGTGCTGCTGACTGGTGTTGCTGGCAGGAACCATGGTCGGTGTGATCAGCACTGCATTGATCTCGGACAAAGACTCATTTCGGTAAACACGGTATCCAAGCATGTTGCTTTCGGACTGAGTTACCCAATTGATCTGTACGTCATTCAGAGCTGTAAGGGTTGCTGTGAAGCTGCTCAACTCGACTGGGGTAGTTTCAGGCGGACGAAGGTTGAATGAAATAACATGGACTAAATCACTACCTTCAGGCCAGAAGGAGCTGCTCGCGTTAACCGCTTGTGACAGAGGTTCCCATACCATTCCAGGAGGCGGTGCTCCAAGACTCCAAATCCCATACAATTCTGCCGCTGTAGCTCTGGTGATATCAACTACGTTGGGCGTGGGGGCTGTGTTTCCTACGTCAGTAGCACCCAGATAAATGTCATAGATGTCCGGCACATTTGTAATGATCCTTACTTTGTAAGCACCAAACAAACCGCCGCACGCTAACGCTGCAATTACTGCTAACAATACAAATTTTTTCATACCTTTTTCTCCTTTTCAGGTTGCATCGAGCATGCCAGGCGTCTGTGCAACCCGTATCAATCCGCCTGACTGAAAACACGCTTGTTACAGCGTTTGTCCTCGTTTCACACAATATACATATAGGCCCGAACCAGCCGGGTCTGTTACTTTCTGGGATCAATCTAATCACAGTGCATATTCGTGTCAAGATTTTTTTTGACTCTTTGCAACGCCGTCTGTGGATTTTTTGCCATTTCGCCCCTTAACCTAATCCAGTATAAACATCAAAACATCAATCCAGCAATGAATTGCAACATAACCTGGCTGTCGTCATGCAAATGAGAACCAACAGGTATAATGGAATAGAAATCAACAGAAAAAAAGCAGTT